>NZ_JBFAYB010000047.1:0-66160 GCF_040681075.1 Streptomyces sp. NPDC051907
CCCCGCCGGCGCTTGAGGCGATCCCAGCCCCGCCGGCGCTTGAGGCGATCCCAGCCCCGCCGGCGTTTGAGGCGCGGGGTCCGGGGCGGAGCCCCGCGGGCCGCCCGCACAGGGCATGTCACCCTCGCCCCGGTACGGCCTTCGGCCGTGTCCTCAAGCTCCCCCAGACTTCGTCCGGGGGGACCCCCAACGGGCTGGGTTTCCCCGGCCATTGAGGCGCGGGGCCCGGGACAGCGCCCCGCAGGTCGCCTCCCCTCAGCGGACCCCCAGCAGATGCTCCATCGCCAGCTGGTCGAGTTCCTCGAAGGCCATCCCCCGCTCCGCCGCCGCCTCCGCGTCGAACTCCTCGAAGGCCGTTCGGTCCCCCAGCAGCCCCCCGAGCCCGTCCGCCGCCGTCGGCAGCGCCAACTCGTCCAGGCGCGACGCCCGCAGCGCCTCCCCCACCCGCGGATCCGCGCGGAATCGGGCGGCACGCTCCTTCAGGATCAGGTAGTTGCGCATGCACCCCGCGGCCGACGCCCACACCCCCGCCGAGTCCTCCGTCCGCGGCGGCTTGAAGTCGAAGTGGCGCGGTCCCGCGTACCCGGCCGTCTCCAGCAGGTCGACCAGCCAGAAGGCGGACCGCAGATCGCCCGCGCCGAACCGCAGGTCCTGGTCGTACTTGACGCCGCTCTGGCCGTTGAGGTCGATGTGGAAGAGCTTGCCCGCCCACAGCGCCTGGGCGATGGAGTGCGGGAAGTTCAGCCCGGCCATCTGCTCGTGGCCGACCTCCGGGTTGACCCCGTAGAGCTCCGGCCGCTCGAGCCGCTCGATGAACGCCAGCGCGTGGCCGACCGTGGGCAGCAGGATGTCGCCGCGCGGCTCGTTGGGCTTGGGCTCGATCGCGAACCGGAGGTCGTAGCCCTGCTCGACGACGTACTCCCCGAGCAGGTCGAAGGCCTCCTTCATCCGGTCCAGCGCCGCGCGCACGTCCTTCGCCGCCCCGGACTCCGCGCCCTCGCGCCCGCCCCAGGCGACGTAGACGCGCGCGCCGAGCTCGGCGGCGAGGTCGATGTTGCGGATGGTCTTGCGCAGCGCGTACCGGCGTACGTCCCGGTCGTTGGCGGTGAAGCCGCCGTCCTTGAAGACTGGGTGCGTGAAGAGGTTCGTCGTGGCCATCGGCACGATCAGCCCCGTGGCGTCCAGGGCCTGCCTGAACCGCTTGACGTGCGCCTCGCGCTCGGCCTCGGACGCGCCGAAGGGGATCAGGTCGTCGTCGTGGAAGGTGACGCCGTACGCGCCGAGCTCCGCGAGCCGCCGCACGGTCTCGGCCGGGTCGAGAGCGGGCCTGGTCGCGTCGCCGAACGGGTCTCTGCCCTGCCAGCCGACCGTCCACAGGCCGAAGCTGAACTTGTCGTCGGGGGTCGGAGTGAAGCGTTCCGTCATCGCCGCAGTCGCCTTCCAGCCTGGTTTGTATTCTAGCTTTACTAATAAACCACGACCCGGCGAGATCACAGAAGAACCTCAACCCTGTCCCCGGCCAACCGGGTGACGTAATTTGTTTCAGTCACGACAAAACAAAGGGGAGCGAGAGGTGAGCACAGTGCCGACGAACGCGGTCGTCATCGGAGTGGACAGCTCGACCCAGTCCGCCAAGGCGGCGTTCGTCGACGCCGGCACCGGCCGGCTGCTGGCGGTCGGCCGGGCCGCGCACCAGGTCGGCGGCGAGCACGGGGCGCGCGAGAGCGACCCGGAGGTGTGGTGGCAGGCGCTGCGCGAGGCCGTCGCCGCCGGGCTGAAGGAGTGCGGGGCGCCCGCCGTGGCCGTCACCGGCATCGCGGTCGCCGGGCAGCAGCACGGCCTGGTCGTGCTCGACCGCGCGGGCGCTCCCCTGCGCCCCGCGCTGCTGTGGAACGACACCCGCTCCGCTCCGCAGGCCGCCGCCCTCACCGAGGCGCTCGGCGGCCCGGACGCCTGGACGGCCCGCACCGGATCGGCGCCGGTCGCCTCGATGACGGCCGCGAAGTGGCAGTGGCTGCGCGAGCACGAGCCGCGAGCGGCCGAGGGCGCCGCCGCCGTGCGCCTCCCCCACGACTTCCTGACCGAGCGGCTCGCGGGCACGGCGGCCACCGACCCCGGCGACGCGTCGGGCACCTGCTGGTACTCCACCGCCACCGGCGCGTACGACCCCGAACTCCTCGGGCTCATCGGCCTCGACCCCGCGCTGCTGCCCCCGGTGGCCGCCACCGGCGCGACCCGTATCGGCTCGCTGACCAAGGCGGCCGCGGCCGAGCTCGGCCTGCCCGAGGGCATCGCCGTCGCCGCGGGCACCGGCGACAACATGGCGGCTGCCGTCGGTCTCGGGCTCGGCGGCAGAGGGCTGCTGGACCACCCGGTCCTGAGCCTGGGGACCTCGGGAACCGTCTTCGCCGCCAGCCGCACCCGCCCCGCCTCCACCGCCCTGGCCGGCTTCGCCGCCGCCGACGGCGCCTACCTCCCGCTCGCCTGCACCCTGAACTGCACGCTCGCCGTCGACAAGGTCGCCGAACTGCTCGGCCTGGACCGCGAGGACGCGGCGCCCGGCGGGGAGGCGGTGCTCCTGCCGTACCTCGACGGCGAGCGCACCCCCGATCTGCCGGCCGCCTCCGGGCTGCTGACCGGCCTGCGGCACACCACCAGCCGGCAGCAACTCCTCGGCGCGGCCTACGAAGGCGCGGTCGTCACCGTGCTGCGCGCGCTGGACGAGGTACTGCGCGCCTGCGGACTCGACCCCGCCGGCCAGGAGGCCGCGGCCCGCCCGCTGCGGCTGGTGGGCGGCGGCGCGCGGGGCCGCCACTGGGTGGAGACCGTACGCCGCCTCTCCGGCCGGCCCGTCCTGATCCCCGAGAGCGGCGAACTGGTCGCCCTCGGGGCGGCGGCGCTGGCGGCCGGGGCGGCGACCGGCGAGGACCCGGTGGCCCTGGCGGGCGGCTGGCAGTGCGGGCGGGGCCGGGAGCTCGATGCCGTACAGCGGGACATGGAGACCTGGGAGCGGGTCTCCGGGGTGCTCGACCGGGCGGCGCCGACGCTGCTGGCCTGACCCGCGCCGCCGTAAGCGCGGGCATCCCCGCGCGCCCGCGCCCCGGCTCCCCGCGACGCCGCGCCGACGTCAGCGGCCGGTCGTCGCCAGCACCCGCTCGTCCGGGCTCGACTCGGCCACGTCCTCGGGCGCCGGCGCCTCCTGCTGTGCGGCCGGGCGCTCGGCGTCCCGCAGCAGCTCCACCAGAGCGGTGCGCGCTCGCGCGACCCGGGAGCGCACCGTGCCGATCGGGCAGCCGATCGCCAATGCCGCGTCGGCGTACGGCAGTCCGAGGAGCTGGGTGAGGACGAACGCCTCGCGCCGCTCGCCCGGGATCGTGGCCAGCAGCTCGGCGAGCGCGACCCCGTCCTCGAAGCCGGGGAGGTTGCGCGGCTGGGTCCGCTCGGCGGCGGACTGCCAGTCGTCGGTGTCCGAGAGCCGGGGGCGGGCAGCGGTGTGGCGGAGGCTGTCGACGACGGCCCGCCTGGCTATGGAGAGCAGCCAGGTGCGTGCCGACGAGCGGCCCTCGAAGCGGTGCAGGCTGCCCAGCGCGCGCAGAAAGGTGTCCTGGGTCAGGTCGTCGGCGGCCTGCGGGTCCGCGCTCAGGTAGGCGACATAGCGCCAGACGTCGCGGTGCAGGGCTCGTACGAACCGCTCGACGGCGACGGGGTCGCCGCCGCGTGCGGCGAGCGCCAGCGCGGTCACCGCGTCGTCATGGGCCTCGGGGCGCCGCGGCCGGCGCGCGTCCGGGGCGCTCGCAACAGGCTTGGCCGGGCTGACAGGGCTGACAGGGCTGGCCTGACGGACCAAGCTGACGGGGCTGACAGGGCTGGGCGTACAGGAGGGCAGGGCAGAGTTCATCGCCTGTGGTCCCTTTCGAGAAATCCGGGATCCGGCAGACCGCCGATCGAGCGGTGCCGGTGAGCGGGTACGGCGCCGCCGGACGGCGGGGCCGATGCCCGAGGCGCGAGGACGAACGCCCTCGCCGCGTCGGGGAGCTGGCTGTCAGACGACAGCGATCCCGGACGGCGGACCCCGTGAGGTGATGGCGTGAACGAGCAGCAGCCGCCGCGGCGCACGGACGCGCCGGACGCGGCGGACGCGGAGGCGGGGGCGGTGCGGGGGCGCGGCGAGCAGCAGCCCCCGCAGCGGAGCGACGAGCCAGCCGGAGACGGAGCGCAGAATCCGGAAGGCGGCCCGCTCGCCGTGGGCGAGCCAGAGGCCGCACACCAGCGCGGCCAGCAGGTGGGCCGCGAGCATGCCCGTCGACGACATCTGCGCCATGCCGGCCATGTCCATGTGCACATCGGCGGCCGTGCCCTGCACGCCGGTCAGGCCCGGCATCGCGGCCATGCCGTGCGGGTCCGCGCCCAGGGGCGCGAACGCCGACGTGCCCGCGTGGTGGGCATGCCCCCCGGTCGCGGACGGCGCCGCGGACGCGGCGGGCGCGAGGTCCTGCGCCAGCGAGAAGGCGGAGTGCAGCGCGCCCTGCGTGATCACCGCCACAGCGGTGACCGGGAGCAGTCCGCGCTCCCGTCCGGCCAGCATCCACGCCACCGCGCCCGTCGCGGCGCACGCGGGGGCGACGACCCACCAGGGGACCGGGGCCCCCGACATCAGCACATGGCCCAGGGATCCGAGCAGCACGCAGACGGCCGCGAACACCGCGGCCCGTACTGCGCGACAACATCGCCCTGGAGTCATGGCGGGCTCATCCTCGCATCCGTCCGTCCCCCGTCAAAGGCCGAGTACGGAAAGTTCGCGCAGCCGTCTCTCCTTTCTGGCAGTGACTCACCTCACAGCGATGTCAGGGAACTTGGTGCTGCGGAGCAACGACTCCTCACGAGGTCCGAAGGGCAGATTCGAGCCGACGTGGAACGGGAGCGCCATAGTGGGGTCAGAGCGACAAGCCGTGGAGTCCGGCCCGGGCGAGGCAGCGGTCAAGCGGTCGTCCCGCTCGCTGACCGCCTTGCTCACCTGCGCGATGGCCTATTCGATGATGCAGCTGTTCCTGCTGGGCGCGCTGGGCCCGCGGCTCGTCGGGGAGCTCGGCATCTCGCCCGCGGTCCTCGGTCTGACGACGACGATCGGCTTCGGCACGGCGGCCGTGCTGTCGCCGCTGGGCGGCCGGGTCGTGGACCGGCTGGGGCCCCGGCGCTGCCTGGTGGCGTTGCTGCTGGCCTCCGCCGTCGCGCTCGCGCTGATCGGCGCGGCGCCCGGCGCGGGACTCCTGCTCGCCGCCGTCGCGCTGGGCGGGCTCCCCCAGGCGCTCGCCAACCCCGCCACCAACAAGGCGATCCTGGCGGCCGTCCCGCCGTCCGACCGCGGCTCGGTGACGGGCATGAAGCAGGCGGGCGTGCAGCTCGGCGCGTTCGCCGCGGGGCTGCCGCTCACCGCGCTGGCCGGCGGTGTCGGCTGGCGGGGGGCGGTGTGGACGGCGGCCGGCACCGCGGTGGCGGCGGCAGCCTGGGCCGCGCGCGCGCTGCCCGCCGATCCGCCGCCCTCGGCTCCCGGCCCCCGCTCCTCCATGGTCCCCAGGGGAACGATCGCCTGGCTGGCCGCCTTCTCTCTGCTGCTGGGCTGCGGGATCGCCTCGGTCAACACCTATCTCGCGCTGTTCGGCACGGAGCGGCTCGGCCTCGGGCCCACCGCCGCGGGCGCGTTGGTGGCGGTGCTCGGCGTCGCCGGGATCGTCGGCCGGGTGGGCTGGTCGAAGGTCGCCGGCCGTCCCGGGCGGGCGGAGTGGCTGCCGGGCGCCCTGGCCGCGGGCGCGGTCGGCGCGGCGCTGCTGCTGGCCGCCGCTTCGGGGGCGCATCCGCTGGTGTGGGCGGCGGCCGTGGCCGTCGGCGTGTTCGCGGTCTCGGGCAACGCGGTCTCCATGGTGCTCGTGATGCAGCGCGCCGCTCCCGGCCGCGCCGGTCAGGACTCCGCGCTGGTCTCGGCGGGCTTCTTCGCCGGATTCGCCCTCGGGCCGCCGCTGTTCGGTCTGCTGGCGGAGGCGGGCCGCTATGGAGCGGGCTGGCTGCTGGTGGCTGCGGAGTTCGCCGGGGCGTGCGCGGTCGCGCTGCTCTGGGCGGTACGGGACCGCCGCCGGAGCGCCGCGTGAGCGGCCCGGCCGACTGGGCCGCGCCCGCGCTGGACTCCGTGCTCGACCGGGTCGGCCGGGTGCACGGCGAAGTCGGCGACCGTTTCCCGCTGTTCGCCGAGCCGGGCGCCGATCGCTGGAGGACGACCTCGCGCGGCTCGTGGACCGGCGGGTTCTGGGCGGGGCTGCTCTGGCTGCGCGCCCGGCGCACGGGCGCGGCCGCCGACCGGGCCGCCGCCGCCGACTGCACCCGGCGCCTGGCCCCCTGGACCGAGGCCGACACCGCCGCCCGGGGGCTCGTTTTCTGGTACGGGACGGCCCTGTCCGACGAGGCCCCGGCGCGGGAGCTGCGCACCCGGGCCGCGGACGCCTGCGTGGACGCGTACGACCCCGAACTGCGCCTGGTGCCCTGGGGATCGGCGTTCGGCGGGCCCCGCCTGGTCGCCCGAGCCGACGCGGTCCCCGGACTGGTGCCCCTGCTGGCCTCGGCCGGGCCCGCCGCCGCCTCCGTCGCCCGCGCCCATCTCCGTACCCACCTCGAACTGTGCGGGTCCGGCGGAGCGTTCCGCTTCGATCCGGAGGGCGGCTGGCTCCCCGTCCCGGAGCCGGCGCCCGGCTGGGCCCGCGGGGACGCCTGGCTCCAGCTCGCCGCGGCCGACGCCGTCCACTGGCTGGGCCTGCACGATCTGGCGGACACGGCACGGCGGCTGACCGTCGGGCCCGCTGTCCCGGCGGCCGACGCGGCGCTCCCCGACGGGCCGCGCGACACCTCCGCGGCGGCTATAGCGGCCGTCGCCCTGCTCAAGCTCTCCGAGCAGGACCGTGCGCTGGCGGTCCTGGAGGAGCTGGTGCGCTCGTATCTGACCGCCGACGGACGGCTGCTGGAGGGCTGTTACGACCTCCATAGCGGCACGGCGGTCCGGCACGAGCTGGTGTGGGGGACCTACTTCCTGGCGTACGGACTCGCCGTGCTCACCGGGCTCGTCGACCTCTGGGACGCGTAGCCAGGGCTCTTTCCCGCCGGGACTGCCGGACGGAGAGGGCCCGGGTCCGCCCCGGTACTCTCCGTCCGGCCCCGCTCAGTCGGTGCGCAGCACCCTGCGCGCCACCGAGGTGATGTGCAGCTCGTCCGGGCCGTCGAGGATCCTGGCGGCGCGGCCCGTCCTGAAGAGCGCGGGCAGCGGTGTGTCCGGGCCGAGCCCCGCCGCGCCGAACACCTGGATCGCCGCGTCCGCGACGTCCTGGAGCGTGCGGGAGGCCGCGACCTTCGCCAGGCCCACCTCCACATGCGCGTCCAGCCCCTGTTCGAGCAGCGCCGCCGCCTCGTACACCAGCGGGCGCGCGGTGCGCAGCGCGAGCAGCGACTCGAAGACATGGCGCTGGACGAGCTGGAGGTCGCCGAGCGCGCCGCGCGAGCGGGTACGGGCGACCGCTCGCTCGCGCATCAGGTCGTAGGCGCGCTGCGCCTGGCCGAGCCAGCGCAGAGCGCGCAGGGTGCGGCCCAGCTGCAGCCGCTCCCCTGCCACGGAGAGCGCCTTGCCGCGCTCGCCGATCAGCTGGTCGCCGTCCACCTGGACGTCGTCCAGCTCGATCTCCCACTGTCCGCCGGCGCCGAGCACCGGCAGCTCCCGCACCACCCGGAATCCGGGCAGGTCGGTGGGGACCAGCAGCAGCGACAGCCCTTCGCGGTCGCCCGGCGCGCCGTCCGTGCGGGCGAGGACGGTGACCAGATCCGCGTCGGCCGCGCCGCTGGTGAACCATTTGCGGCCGCTGATCCGCCAGGCGCCGTCGGGCGCCGACTCAGCGCGGGTGGCCGTGAGGAAGGGGTCGGTGCCCGGGGTGTCCGGCTCGGTCATCGCGTAGCAGGTGCGGATCCGGCCCGCTACCAGCGGGCGCAGCCAGCGCTCGCGCACCCGGGCGCTGCCGTGGCGCTGAAGCATCAGCACGTCCAGGAGGGGCGCCGAGCCGAGCGCGGCGGGCCCGTGGTCGCTGGCGCCCTCGGCCTCGGCGATATGCGCGTACGACAGGAGGGGCAGGCCCTGCCCGCCCAGCTCGGCCGGCGCCGGGAGCGCCCACAGCCCCTGCTCCCTGGCCTCCTGCTGGAGTTCGCGCAGGGCGTCCCGGGCGGGGGCGCCGCCGGCGTCGAGGACGGGCTCGCGGGGCGCCACCCGTTCTCGTACGAACGCGCCGACCCGGTCGCGCAACGCCCGTGCCTGCGGCGGGCATTCGGGCCCGCCGCCGACGGGCCCCATCCATTTCTCGACCACTTCGCCTCTGCCCTCCGGGAACCTAGGGGAACAGCAGTCCGACTGCCTCTCCGTCGAACAGGTCGGGCGCGGCGGCCTCCCAGTTCCCATGTGCGCCGCCGCGGCCCGGAGAGGAGAGTCATGGCGACACCAGCCACCACGCCCCGGACGGTCGGACGGCCGCTCGACGGACTGCGTCTGACGGCCTCGGGGCCGCCCGCGCCCGGGGGCGGGCTCGTCGCGGAGCATCTGCGGCTGCTCGGGGCACAGCCGTCCGGCGACCTCGGCGGCGAGCCGGCTCCGTCGGGCTCGGGGTCCAACGGCCTGGGCGGCGAGCTGACTCTGTCGGGCGCGGGCTTCGACGAGCTCGCGGCCCGGGTGTCATGGGGCGGGGCGCGGGGCGTCGCCGACGAGGCCACCGTGCAGGCGGCCACCGGCGTCATGGCCGTCCACGGCCGCCGCGACGGCGCTCCGCGCGGTCTGGCCTTCGACTACGCGGCCTCGGCCGCCGGTGTGCTCGCCGTGCAGGGGCTGCTGGCCGGCCTGCTGGCCAGTGCGCGCGGCGGCCGGGTGGAGCGGGTCGAGACCTCGGCCGAGCAGGCGGGGCTGCTGGCGGTCTCGCAGTATCTGGCCGCGGCGGGGGCCGAGGAGGGCGAGGCAGCCGAACTCGCGCCGGGCGGGCCGCCGTTCTCCTCCGCCGAGGGGACGGTCTTCGAGCTGGAGACCCTCGACCCGGGGGCGTGGGCCGCGTTCTGGCGTGCGCTCGGGGCCCCGGAGGAGGCGATACGGGCGGGGTGGCGGCCGTTCCAGTTCCGCTATGCCACCGCCTGCGCGCCCTTCCCCGACGCCCTGCACACGACGACGCGGGCGAGCTCCTGGCCGCGGATCCTCGCGGCGGCGGTCGGCGCGGGCGCGGATGTGTGCGCCCTGCGCTCGCTCGCCGACCGGGCCGCCGAGCACGACGGCGCGGCGCCCTGGACGCTGACGCTCGGCGAGGATCCCCGTACGCCCTCGGCCGCGGGCGCCGCGCCGGCGCCGCCGCTGTCCGGGCCGCTGCTGTCCGGGCCGCCGCCGGCCGATCTGCCGCTGGCCGGGCTGACCGTCCTGGAGGCCGGCCGCCGGATCCAGGCCCCGCTCGCCGCCCATCTGCTGGGACTTCTCGGGGCGCGGATCGTCCGCGTCGAGCCGCCGGGCGGCGACCCGCTGCGCGGCATGCCGCCCGCCTGCTCGGGCGTCTCGGCGCGCTGGCTGGCCCTCAACCGCGGCAAGGACGCCGTGGAGATCGACATCAAGGCCGACGCCGACCGGCGCAGGCTGCGGGAGCTCGCCGCCGAGGCCGACGTCTTCCTGCACAACTGGGCCCCGGGCAAGGCCGCTCAGCTCGGCCTCGACTCCGCCGACCTGGCCGCCGTCAACCCCTCGCTCGTCTACGCGTACACCAGCGGCTGGGCCGACCGGCTGTCCGACGCCCCTATGGGCACCGACTTCATGGTCCAGGCGCGCACGGGAATCGCGGAGGCCGTACGGCCCGCCGACGAGACGCCCGCCCCTTCGCTGATGACGCTGCTCGACGTGATGGGCGGGCTGCTGGGCGCGCAGGCCGTCCTCGCCGGGCTGCTGCTGCGCGAACGCACCGGCCGCGGCGTGCGCGTGGACTCCTCGCTGCTCGGTGCGTCCGACGTGCTGACCGCGCCCGCCCTGCGCCGCCTCGCCCAGGGCCTCGATCCGCGCAGCCCCGCCGGGTTCCGCCGCCCGCTGCCCACCGCCGACGGCTGGCTCGCGCCGACCGACGACTGCGCCGGCGCCGCCGGGGCGTACGACCTGAGCGCGCTGCCCACCCAGGAGGCGCTGGCGCTGCTGCACGCCCACGGCCTGACGGCGACCGCCGTCACCGCCGACGTCGCCGACCTGCTGCACGACCCGCGCTTCGCCGGGTCGATCACCCGTGACGCCTATGGCGCTCCCGCCCTCTTCGCCCCCTGGAGCTTCGCATGACCCTTGAGATGCACGACCTCCTCCCCGCCGAGCTGCGCCGTTCCTGGGCGGTCGACGGCACCGTCCCCGATCTGGACGTCTATAGCCTCTACCGCGCCCGCCAGATCGCCGATCTCCACCGCACGGCGCTCATCGACGCCAAGGGCAAGCTCTGTTACACCGCGCTCGACCGCAAGGTGCGCGCGCTGGCGGTCGGACTCGTCGGCCTGGGCGTCCAGGAGGGCGACGTCGTCGGCGTCCAGCTGCCGAACAGCCGCAACGCCGTCATCGCCGATCTGGCCATCGCCGCCGTCGGCGCCGTAGCGCTGCCCTTCCCCGTCGGGCGCGGCGGCCTGGAGGCGGCCTCGCTGCTGGGCCGCTCCGGGGCGGTCGCGGTCATCGCCGCCACCGAGCACCGCGGCTACCGGCACGCGGCGGATCTGCTGGCGCTGGCCGACGAACTGCCCGCGCTGCGCACGGTGATCGCCGCGGGCAAGGGCACGGCGCCGGACGGCGCGACGCCCATGGCGCAGCTGCTGCGCTCGGACACCGGCTCGTTCCGGGCGGCCCGTCCCGACCCGGACGCGGCGGCGCGGATCCTGGTCTCCTCCGGCTCCGAGGCCGAGCCGAAGATGATCGCGTACTCGCACAACGCGCTCGCCGGGGGTCGCGGCAACTTCCTGGCGTCCCTGATGCGCGAGGGCGAGCCGCCCCGATGTCTGTTCCTCGTCCCGCTCGGATCGGCCTATGGCAGCAATGGAACGGCCGTCGCGCTCGCCCGCCATGGCGGAACCCTCGTCCTGCTCGACCACTTCACGCCCGAGGCGGCCCTCGCCGCGATCGCCGAGCACGAGCCGACCCATGTGCTCGGGGTGCCGACGATGGTGCGGATGATGCTGGACCGGCTGGGCGGCGAGCCGCTCCACGCCCCGTCCCTGACCGCCCTGGTCCTCGGCGGCTCGGCGCTGGACCCGGCCACCGCGAAGGAGGCCCGGAGCGCGTTCGGCTGTCCGGTGGTCAATCTGTACGGCTCGGCGGACGGCGTCAACTGCCATACGGGGCTGGGCGACCCGGACGCGTACGCCGACGGCCCGGGCGTGGTCGCGGGCCGCCCGGATCCGAGCGTGGCGGAGATACGCGTCGCCGTCCCGGGCACGGCGGAGCTGGAGGACGCGCCTGCGGGCGCGGTCGGCGAGATCGTCTCCCGCGGCCCGATGACCCCGCTGTGCTACGTCGGCGCCCCGGAGCTCGACGCCCGCTACCGCACCGCGGACGGCTGGGTCCGCACCGGGGACCTGGGCATGCTGGACGAGGACGGGACGCTCAGAGTCGTCGGCCGGCTCAAGGACGTGGTGATCCGCGGCGGCGCCAACATCAGCCCCGCCGAGGTGGAGATCCAGCTCGCCATGGACCCCCGGATCAGGGACGTGGTGTGCGTGGGCGTGCCCGACGAGCTGATGGGCGAGCGTCTGGCGGCCTGTGTGGTGCCGCGCGACGGGGAGGGCGGCCTGACCCTGGAGGAGGTCTGCGCCCGCCTGGACGAACGCGGTCTGGAGCGCCGCAAGCACCCGGAGCGCCTGGCGGTGCTGGAGGCCCTGCCGCTGACCCCGGCGGGCAAGCCGGACCGGGCGGCGATGCGGGAGCTGCTCGCCGCGCCGTAGGCCTTCGGCGCGCTCGTCGCCGTCAGGAGCAGCACAGCGGGCCGGCCACGGAGTCTCCGTGGCCGGCCCTACGGCTTGTTCAGCGGTTCAGCGGTTCAGGAGCCCGTGCCCGCCATCGCCTTCTTCACCGCGTCCGCGGCGCCCCGGTACACGGGCAGCAGCTCGAGGTCGTTGCCCGGGTAGTTGACGATCTTGACCTGCTTGGCGCCGGTGTCCGGCAGGACCGTGCCGGTCGACATATGGGCGTTGTCCAGGACCAGCGCCGGCTTCTTGCCCGACAGCTCCGAGAGCTGCTGGGGCGTCACCGCCTCCGGGCCGTACGTCCCGACCACCGACGCGCCCGCCATCTTCGCCGACCAGGCGGTGAAGACCTGCGTGGCCACGGACGGCGCCTTGCCGCCCGGCCAGGCCGCCTTCAACTCCTGCTGGAGCTTGCCGTACTCGGCGGTGAAGGACTGCTTCCACTTCGCCGCGGCGGCGTCCGTGCCGAACATCTTCCCCAGCCGCAGGACTTCCGCGCTCGCCTTGTCCGCGTCGTTGTCGAGCTTGACCTCGACCAGCTCGGCGTCGGACCCGGCCGCTTCCTTGATCTTCTCGGCGTACGGCTCGAACGGCGCGTACAGCACGAAGTCGGCCTCGGCGACGGCCGCGAGGTCGGAGGGCTTGGGGTCGTAGTCGGGGGCGTGGTGCACCGACTGGGGGACGATGACCTTCACGTCCTTCGCCCCGGCCGCCTTCGCGAAGGCGCCCTCCCAGGTCGTGGTGGCGACCACTTTCGGCGACCCGTCGCCCGGGCGCTTGCCGCCGGACTCTTTGTCGGCCTTGTCGTCGCCGCAGCCGGCGGTCAGGAGCAGGCCCGCGCTCAGTGCGAGGGCGGAAGCGATGCGGACGCGGTTGCGCGCCATGAGCTGATTCTCCGTTCGGGGATGAAGTGCACGCCGAGGACTACCGCCCCCGCCGTCAGAACAAGGACTGGGCCGGGCGGCAGGTCCAGCCAGAGGGCCAGGAGGAACCCGGTCAGATTGACGGTGACGCCGATGCCGACCGCCCAGGCGGTGATGGAGACGAGGGAGGCGCCCAGGCGCCGTGCGGCGAGCGCGGGCAGCAGGGTGAGCGCGTCGACCAGCAGCGCGCCCGTCAGCTTGATCGCTCCGGCGACCGACACGGCGACGAGGACCAGCAGGATCAGCGTCAGCCGGGAGACGGCCACCCCGGAGGACAGGGCGAGCTCCCGGTCGTACAGCAGGAGCGCCACATCGCGCCGTCGGTACCAGAAGAGGGCCGGCACGAGCACGGCCAGCGCCCCGAGCACGACGAGGTCTGCTGTGCCGACCGACAGGATCGACCCCCAGAGCAGCGCGAACGCGCCGGAGGCGTTGACTCCGGAGACCGCGAGCAGCAGCAGCGCGGCCGCTATGGCGAGACTCATCAGCAGGCCCATCGCGCCGGAGAGGCCGTCGGGCGTCCGGGCCAGCGGCGCGACTCCCGCCCCCGCGAGTGCGCACGCCACCAGGGCGCAGAGCATGGGGTCGAGCCCGGTCAGCATGCCGACGGCGATGCCGAGCAGGGCCACGTGCATCATCGCGAAGCGGACCGGCATGATGTCGAGGCCGACGATCACCACCCCGATCACGGGCAGCCCGACGGCCGCCAGCAGCAGGGCGAGACCGGCGCGCTGCACGGGAAGGAGCTGGAGCAGCTCCCCGACGTCCGCCAGCGCCAGCGTCGCCTGCCCGCTCATCGAAGCGCTCACCGGACCTCCCGCAGTCGGCCCGCGGCCATCTCCAGGACCCGGTCGCAGCGCTCCGCGAGCGTGCGGTCGTGCGTGACCACGAGCAGGGTCACCGGCAGCGCGAGCAGTACGTCGGCGGCCTCCTCCTGGCCCGCGAAGTCGAGCGCCGCGGTGGGCTCGTCGGCCAGCAGCACCCCCGCGCCGGCGGCGACGCAGCCGACCGCGCGGGCCAGGTGCATCCGCTGGAGCTGGCCGCCGGAGAGCGTGTGCAGCGGCCGTCGGACCAGTTCGCCGACGCCGAGCCTGCGCGCCGCGTCGCCGGCCTCCGCCGGGCTGCCGCTGCTGGCCAGCAACTCCCGTGCGGGCAGCGGGAAGCGGCCTGTCGCCGGCTTCTGCGGGATCCACGCGCACTCGCGCCGGCGCCGGACCCAGTCCGCCGCCGTGCGCGCCTGCCGGCCTCCGACGAGGATCTCGCCGCCGGCCCGGTGGTGCAGGCCGAGCACGGCCCGCAGCAGCGTGGTCTTGCCGGATCCGTTCGTGCCGGTCAGGGCCACCCGCTCGCCGGCCGCGACCTCCAAGTCCGTTTCGCTGACGGCCTCGACCCGGCCATGGCGGCAGACGACTTGGCGCATCCGCACATCGAGCCCGCCCATCGCACCTCCTTCGCTCGCGGGCACTCCCCGCGCGCAAGAAGTCGGACGGACCGCACGCTCAGTTCCCGGCCGTTGGACGGCGGGCGCCCGCACGTGCCGGACGGCTCGGTTCCGGGGGCGTCGGCGGCTTGACTCGGGCACGACGGAGAGCCGACGCACCCGGCGCCGTTCCCGCTCGGGAGCGTCGGGACGCCGCCGCTCTCCAGCGGCCGGTCGGTCGTCGTCCAGGTGCCGTTCACACCGGGCGAGTACGCGCTGGTCACCTGGGTCGTGGACGCACGGGACGGGCACAAGCTGGCGGCCAAGGGCACGCACACGGTGATCACCGTCAAGTGAGCCGGACGGGCTGAGCAGACAGACGGCGGTCCCCGCGCCCTCGAACGGGGACCGCCGCCGACCCATGCGCCGACGACCCATGCGCCGCCGACCCGTGCGCGCCGCCCGGCTGCCGGGCGCCTATAGGCGCCGCGGGACCGTCAGCCCGCGACCAACAGCACTCCCGCGTACGAGACCCCCGCCACCACGCCCCACGCGCACAGGCCCAGCGCCGCCACCCGGCCGCCGGTGCGGGTCAGCGACGGCAGGTCGACCGCGCTGCCGAGCCCGAACAGCGCGGCGGCGAGGAGGAGTTCCTGCGCGTGCTGCGCGCCGTCTATGGCCGCCGCCGGGAGCAGACCGGTGCTGCGCAGGACCACCATGGCCAGGAAGCCGACGACGAACAGCGGGACGATCGGCAGCCGCTGCCGGCCGCCCTGCGGTCCGCCTGCGGCGCGCGCCCGCCGCCTCCCGCGCACGGACAGCGCCACGGCCGCGACCAGCGGCGCGAGCATCGCCACGCGCATCAGCTTGACCAGGACGGCTTCGCCGAGCGCGTTCGGCCCGGCCGTCTGCGCGGTGGCCACCACCTGTCCCACGTCGTGCACGCTCGCGCCGACCCACCGTCCGAACTCCGCGTCGCTCAGCCCCAACGGGCCCTGCAGCAGCGGCAGCACGGCTATGGCGAGCGTTCCGCACAGCGTCACCAGCGCCACCGAGGTCGCCGCGTCGCGCTCGTCGCTGTCCGCGGCCTCGCTCACGGCGCCTATGGCCGACGCCCCGCAGATGGCGTACCCGGAGGCGATGAGCAGCGGCTGGTCGCCCGGCAGCCCCATCCGGCGGCCCAGCCACCAGGTCCCCAGGAACGTGGCCGCGACCACGCCGAGCACCATGGCGACCGTCGCCCAGCCCAGGCCGAGCACGTCGTCCAGGCTCAGCTTCAGCCCCAGCAGGACGATCCCGATCCGCATCAGCCGCTTGCCGGCGTACGACAGCCCCGGGCGGGCGGCGCCCCGGACGAGCGTGCGCGCTCTGGGCAGATGGGCCGCCACGATGCCGAGCACCACGGCGGCCGTCAGCATCGGCACGTCCGGCAGCAGCCGGTGCACGGCCCAGGCGACGGCCACGCCGAGGGCGGCGAGGGCGAGTCCGGGCAGTCGGCGCGGCGGTGCTGTCGAAGGGCGCGCCGTGGCGGGACGTTCCCTCAGCAGCGCCATCAGCGGTCGGCCGGCAGCTCGTAGACGCGGCGGACGCTGGACTTCAGACGCGAGATGTCCGCGCCGTACACATGCAGGGATATCGCCTGGCCCGCGCCCGCGTTCCAGACCCGGTGGATGTCGCCGGGAGGGGCGAACCCGCAGACCGCGCCCTGGCCGTTGACGACGTCGCCGGTGGCGATGAGGCGCGCGGAGGCGCCGGGGGCGGTGGCGGGGACGAGCCGGTAGCGCCGCTCGTGCTCCTCGCCCTCGTGGACGCCGGTCGTACACCAGGAGACGTGGTCGTGCACGGACGTGCCCTGCCCGGGCAGCCAGACCAGCGCGACGACGGAGAAGCTGCCGTCGTGCTCGGCGTGCAGCAGGTGCTGGCGGTAGCGGGAGGGATCGCTCTCGCACTGCTCCGGGGTCAGGAGGTCGTCCGCGCCGAGGTGCGGCGCCAGCCGCTCCCCGACCAGATAGGCCGTCAGGTCCGGCGGCAGCCCCCGCCCGACGGCCTCGCGCACCTCGGCGATCAGCGCGTCGAGGCGGTCGGTACGGCGTGCTGCCCTGAATGCGGTGGACGCGGTCGAAGTGGTCATACGGGCAGAGTCCTGCGGCCCGACCCATCACGTCCAAGGAGGGTTTCTTCGCACTTCCCAAGCCCTGCTTATGGGTTCACGGCTCGCAGCGAGGCACGCGCCCGTACCGAGCCCGTACCACGCCCGTACACCGCCCTCGGCTCGGGCCCTCCTCGGCAGATCGCCCCGGCTGACCGCCTCAGCAGCCCACCTTGTTGGCCGCGACCGTCTTCAGCTCGTCGAGCACCAGCGCCGTCGCCGGGATCCGCAGATGCTCCTTGAGGACGTACGCCGAGATCTGCCGCCGGGAGGCGGGCTGCAGCGGCCGGCCGGTCACCTTGCGGTGGCACAGGAAGTTCAGCACGAGCGCGGGGATCATGGCGACGCCGAGGCCCTCCGCGACCAGGCTCTGCACGACGAGGTTGTCGTCGGTGATGAAGGAGATGTCGGGGGCGAAGCCCTGCTCGGCGCACTCGTGCAGGAGGTTGGCGCGGCAGCGCAGGCAGCCGGCGATCCAGCGCTCCTCGGCCAGATCGGTCAGCTGCACGGCCCGCCGCCGCGCCAGCGGGTGGCCGCTGGGCAACAGCACGGTCAGCTGGTCCTCGAGCAGCGGTATCTCCACCAGCTCGTCCGGCACATGCTCGTGCAGGCCCGGGTAGGTGAAGGCGAGCGTGATGTCGCACTCGCCGCGCACCAGCCGCTGGAGCGACTCGGGCGGCTCGTTCTCCAGCAGCTCGACGCGCACCCCGGGGTGGCCGTGGGCGAGCCGCGCCAGCGTCTCCGGAATGAGCGAGGCGTTGGCGCTGGGGAACGCGCAGACGCGCACCCGTCCCGCCCGCAGCCGGGTCAGCGCGCCCATCTGCTGATGGGCCGCGGACATGCTGTCGAGGATGACGGCGGCGTGCCGCGACAGCGCCTCCCCGGCCTCCGTCAGCCGCATGCCGCGGCCGACGCGGATGAACAGCGGGGTGCCGACGTCCCGTTCGAGGGCCTTCATCTGCTGGGTGATCGCCGGCTGTGTATAGCCGAGCGCCCGAGCAGCGGCGGAGTACGAGCCGGTGCGGACGACTTCATGGAAGGTCTTGATGTGCCGGGAGTCGAACACGCTCAAATCATAAGCAGATTTTGGGGACCGCTATGGCTTGCGTGCCACACCCGCGTACAGCGACACCGCCTCGTCCCCGTCGGAGACCTCGCCGACGCGCAGCTCGGGGTGCCACTGCGTCAACTGCACGATGCCGGGCGCGGTCAGCTCCAGCCCCTCGAAGAACCGCTCCATCTCCGCGTACGCACGCGGGGCGAGGGTCACCCCGCCCGCCGCGTACATGTCGACGCCGCGCTGGACGGCCAACGGGTCGAAGTCGGCGGTGAGCTGGGAGACGACGAGGTAGCTGCCGGACGGCAGCGCGTCCACGAGGCGGCGCACCAGCGCGTACGGCTCGTCCTCGTCGCCCACGAAGTGCAGCAGGGCCACCAGCGAGAGCGCGATCGGCTGCTCGAAGTCGAGGATCTTGCGGGCCTGGCCGAGGATGCGGTCGGGGTCGCGCACATCCGCCTGGATGTAGTCGGTGACGCCCTCGGGGCTGCTGCGCAGCAGCGCCTCGGCGTGCGTCAGCACGATCGGGTCGTTGTCGGTGTAGACGATCCGGGACTCGGGGGCGGCGGCCTGGGCTATCTGGTGCAGATTGGGCTCGGTGGGGATGCCGGTGCCGACGTCGAGGTACTGGCGCAGGCCCGCCTCGCCCGCCAGCCACCGGGTCACGCGCTGCATGAACCAGCGGTTGGTCTGGGCGACGTGCTTGGCGCGCGCGTCGATGCTCATGATGTGGCGGCCGAGCTCCTCGTCCACCGGGTAGTTGTCCTTGCCGCCCAGGAACCAGTCGTACACCCGGGCCGGATGCGGCTTGCTGGTGTCGATCCGCGGGGCGGCCGGCTCGATCCCGGTCATACGAGGCTCCTAGAGGGTCGGGCTTCAGGTCAGTCGATCATGCGATCCTCGCAGCCGGACCGGGCGGCGGCAAGTAACTGGCGTGCGGGGAAGTGGAGTTCGGGTCAGCGGGCCTCGCAAGCGCGCGGCGGAGCGTACGGGGGTGAAGGAGTACGCGTCAGCCGAGGCGGCGAGCGTCTCTGCAGCCGAGGCGGCGGCCGAGAAGGAGCCCAAGGGCTACGGCCCGGGGTCGCGGACGTCGCGGCGCCGACGGCCGACGCGCAGACCCCGCAGACCTCGCAGACCGCTTCAGGGAGCCCGCAGTCCTCCCCGGAGGCCCCGCACGCCCCCTCGCGCTCCCCGACGAGGACGCTTTCACGCTCCCCGATCGCGGTGCTGTCGGACGCCGCTGCGACCTTCCCCGACCTCGCCCCGCCGGCCGCGGCGGTCCCCGAGGCGCCCGACGCCCCGGTGCCGGGCGCGCAGGAGGCCGGGGAGACTCCGGCACCCCAGCCGATCCCCCCGCCCTCCCCCGAACGAGGACGTCACCGCACTGGCCGAAGCCGCGCGTCCGAGGTTGGGCCGTCTGCCGCACCCGGCCAGGGCCCGGCTGGAGACGGCGACGGACCGGCTGGCCCTCCCCCGTCTAGGTCGTGCCGCCGCGCCGGTACGCGACGTCGTCGGCACACTCGAAGCACTCCGGCCGAACGGAGCGGCGCCGGCCGAGGCATGGGCAGGCAAGGCCCAACCGCGTCTGCCGGCCGCCGCCGAACTCCGCCAGGAGTGCGCCGCCGAGGCCCCATGGACAGCGGGGCCCGCCACGGCCTTGACTGGCATGTCCATGGCCGCTTCTTCCGGGGCCGGACGAGCCCCGAGGCGTACAGGGAGGAATCCCGACACGATGAAGAGCTCACGGAGACCGAAGTTACGCACCCACGCGACCCGCGTCCTGACCGCGCTCGCCCTCGCGACCGGCATGCCGGCGACGGCAGGCGCCGCCCACGCCGTCCCAGGCGCCGCCCCGGCCGACCACTCGCGCGCCTGGCCCGTGACGGCCCCGCCCCCCGTTCGCCCGCCCGCACTCGCCCCGGCGCTCGCCGCCTCGCCCGCCGCCACCGTGCCCGTCGTCACCTGGGCCGCGAGCGCCGACCGGCTGAGCGGCACGGCGGCGCAGCAGCTGACGTACCGTCTCGTCGTCCGTACCAGCGTCGGCGGCACCGGGCTGCGCATCCGCCTGACCAACGCCTTCGGCGACCGGCCCGCGGACTTCGGCCGGGCGCACGCCGGGCTGCGCGGCTCCGGCGCGGCCCTGATACCCGGCTCCAACAGGGCGCTGACCTTCCGCGGCGCGCCCTCCGTCACCGTCCCGCCCGGCGGGTCGGTCTACAGCGACCCGCTGCCCGGCGCGCTGCGACCGCAGTCCGACCTGGCCGTCAGTGTGTATGTGCGCAGCGCGGGCACCTCGCCGAGCGGCCACCGGATGGCGCTCCAGACGTCGTTCACAGCCCCCGGCGGCGACCACTCCGCCGACGAGACGGCCGCCGCGTACACCCAGCGGACGACGTCCTGGTTCTATCTCGACGCCGTGGTGGTGGACGCGCCGCGAGGCGTCGGCGCGGTCGCCGCGCTCGGCGACTCGATCACCGACGGCTCCTCCTCCACCGCCGGCGCCAACCGCCGCTGGCCCGACTTCCTCGCGCGCCGGCTGCAGGGCGACCCCCGCTCCCCGGTCAAGGGCGTCGCCAACGAGGGCATCTCCGGCAACAAGGTCCTCGCGGACGGCGCCGGCCAGAGCGCGCTGAAGCGGCTCGACCGGGACGTCCTGTCGCAGCGCGGTCTGCGCACGGTCTTCCTGCTGGAGGGCGTCAACGACATCAAGTCGCCCGCCGCGCCCACCGCCGCCCAGCTGATCGCCGGCTATCGGAAGATCGTCGAGAGGTCCCATGCGGCGGGCGTCTGCGTCGTCGGTGCGACCGTCCTGCCGTACCAGGGATGGCGCGACTGGACCCCGGGCGGCGAGGCGCTCCGCCAGCGGGTCAACGCCTTCGTCCGCGACGGCGGCGCTTTCGACGCCGTCGTGGACCTGGACGCGGCCCTGCGGGACCCCGCCGCGCCCGCGCGCCTGCGTCCCGTCTACGACAGCGGCGACCATCTGCACCCCGGGGACGCCGGAATGGAGCGCATGGCAGCCGTCGTCGATCCCGCGAAGCTGCGCTGCTCCAGGCGGTGACGGCGGAGCACGCCCGGCCCGGCCTGCGAGGAGGTCCGCAGGCCGGCATCCCGCCGGTGCTGCTGCTCGCGGCGGTCACGACGGCCGCCAAAGTCCTCACCGGCTGATACGCGGCCCGGCGGGCGGGCGTCGGACCGCGCGGACGGCTGCGGGCGGGCGGAGCGCTGGTCGCCGGGGGCGAGTTCTCCCTTGTGATCGCCGGCCTCGCGGTCGCGACGGAGCCCCGGATCGGCCCGATCGCCACGGCGTACGTACTGATCATGGTGATCCTCGGTCCGCCGGCGGCGCGCTGGACGGATCCGGTCCTCTCCCGGGTCCGCAGCCGTCCCCGGGCGCCGCTCCCCGGCGCGCAGCCCGCGCCGGTCGGTCACGAGGAGATCGCTGCATCGCCGTCCCCGTCCGCCGGCGGCTGAACCGTCGCCTCCGCGACGGGCAGGCAGGCGGGAAGCACACAAGAACCCTTATGGATCAGGGCCGATGTGTTCATGGCTCGGTCCGCGCGGAGCGGATTGGCTGAAGGCGCCGCATGGGCACGGCCTCGCCGCCCGTACGGCGACCGCCGCACCGCCTGTGAACCAAGGACTCCCCATGCCGTCGTCACCTCCATCGCCCTCCCGCGTCCGCCGTCCCGCCGTGTCGGCGAGCACGGCCGCCCCCACGACCTCGGACCCGCGCCGATGAGCGCGCCGGCGTCCCGACGCGCCGTCCTGGCCGGACTGGCGGGCACGGCGGCCACCGGCGCACTCGGCGCGGCCGGCGCCGCCGCCGCTCCCTCCCCCGCGTCCGCCGCGTCCGCCGCGCCTGCTCCCCGGGGCGACGCGGACACCGTGCTGCTCGGCGGCCGGATCACCACCCTGGACCCGCGCCGCCCCGAGGCCGCGGCCCTGGCCGTACGCGGCGACAGGATCGTGGCCGCCGGCACGGACCAGGAGATTCGCCGCTGGATCGGCGGGGGCACCCGGGTGGTCGAACTGCGCGGCCGCCGGGTGGTCCCCGGGCTGAACGACTCCCACACCCACCTCGTCCGGCAGGGCCTGAGCTACACCAACGAGCTGTCCCTGGCCGGAGTGCGCTCGGTCTCGGCGGCGCTGCGGCTCATCAAGCACCAGGCCGAGCGCACCCCCGCGCCGCAGTGGGTGCGCGTGGTGGGCGGCTTCACCCGGCACCAGTTCGCGGAGAAGCGGCTGCCGACGCTGCGGGAGCTGAACGCCGCAGTCCCCGACAAGCCCGTCTTCCTCCTCCACCTCTACGACCGCGCGCTGCTCAACCGCACGGCCCTGCGGCTGCTCGGCTTCGACCGCGACACCCCCGACATGCCGGGCTCGCAGATCGAGCGGGACGCGGCGGGCAACCCGACCGGCCTGCTGATCGCCAAGCCCAACGCCACGCTGCTCTACTCCACGCTGGCCAAGCTGCCCACGCTCGACCCCGCGAGCCGGCTCGTGTCGACCCGGCACTATCTGCGCCATCTCAACGCGCGCGGCGTCACCAGCGTGATCGACGCCGGCGGCGGCGGCCAGCGGTTCCCCGACGACTACGACGTCGTCGGGCAGCTGCACAGGGCGGGCCAGCTGACCGTCCGCATCGGCTACCACGTCTTCACCCAGGAGCCCGGCAAGGAGGTCGCCGACTTCCAGCGGATCTCGGAGCTGGTCTCCCCGGGCGACGGCGACGCGATGCTGCGGATGGTCGGCGCGGGCGAGATGCTCGCCTTCTCCGCAGCCGACTTCGAGGACTTCGAGCAGCCGCGGCCCGATCTCCCCTCCGCCATGGAGGGCCGGCTCCGCGAGGTCGTGGCGCTGCTCGCCGCGAAGGACTGGCCGTTCCGGCTGCACGCCACCTACGACGAGTCGATCACCCGCTTCCTCAAGGTGATCGAGGACGTGCACGGGCCCGGCGGGCCGGGCGTCCGGTTCGTCCTCGACCACGCGGAGACGATCAGCGAGGCGAACATCGACCGGGTCGCCCGTCTCGGCGGCGCCGTCGCCGTGCAGCACCGGATGGCGTTCCAGGGCGAGATGTTCCAGGCCCGCTATGGCGAGCGGGCCGCCGCGCGGACCCCTCCGGTGCGGGGCATGCTCCGCGCGGGCCTGCCGGTCGCCCTGGGCACGGACGCGACGCGGGTGGCCGGGGACAACCCCTGGACCTGTCTGCACTGGATCACCACCGGCCGCACGGTCGGCGGCCGTCGGCTGTACTCGGGGGCGAACACGCTCTCGCGCGTCGAGGCGCTGCGGCTCATGACGTCGGGCGGCGCGTGGCTGACGGGCGAGGAGCACGACAAGGGGACCCTGGCGCCCGGGCGTCTGGCGGATCTCGCGGTGCTCTCCGAGGACTTCCTGACGGTTCCGGCCGAGCGGATCACGGGGCTGACGTCGGTGCTCACGATGGTCGGCGGGCGGGTGGTGCACGCGGCGCGCGAGCATCTCGCCCTCGCCCCGCCGCTGCCGCCGGTACTGCCCTCGTACTCGCCGGTGGGGCGCTCCCCTTGGGCGCCGGTGCCTCAGCTGTGACCGGTGAGCCGCGAGAACAGCGCTCGCACGCCCGGCGCGTGCTCTCTGCCGCGCCGGGCGCCGAGGTAGATGGGGTTGGTCACGGGCTCGCGTGAGCGGTGCAGCAGGCTCAGCGCCCCCGCGTCGATCGCCTCCTGGGCGAGGTAGCGGGGCACGACGGCCAGACCGGCGCCGGCGGCGACGGCGGACACGACCGCCCGCATGTCGGCGACGGTCAGCACCGGAGCGGGGGGCGCGATGCCCCAGCAGGTACGGAAGTAGCGGCGGGCCATCGGCATGTCCTGCGAGTACCCGACGAAGCCCCGGACGGCCGCGTGGGCGCCCGGCTCGAACTCCGCCTCTCCCCGGCGTCCCACCAGGACGAACTCCTCGTCGTGCGAGTGGACCAGATAGAGCTGTTTGACGGGAGCGCCCTCGATCTTGGTCACCAGCGCCGCGTCCAGCTCGTCCCTCAGCAGCGCGGCGGTCAGATCCGGGGAGAGGCCGGTGCGGCAGCGCACCACCGTGCCCTGTGCCAGCAGCGGGGCGAGCCGCTTGAGCGCGTAGCCGGCCAGCAGATCGGCGGGCGCGCCGAAGAAGACGGGGCGCCCGTCGTGGCCGGGGCCGTCGGGGCGCAGCACGCCGACGGCCCCTTCGAGGGCGTCGATGGGGCCGCAGACCTGGGCGGCCAGCACATGGCCGGCCTCGGTGGGCGCGATGCCGCGCCCGGCGCGGGCGAACAGCGGCCGCCCCACGGACTCTTCGAGGGCCCGCAGATGCTGGGAGACGGCGGGCTGCGAAATCCCCAGCGAGTCGGCGGCCTTGGCCACACCGCCCGTTCTGTACACGCTCAGAAACGTGCGCAGCGTGACCAGTTCGGGTCTGGACATGTTCGGCGACTCCACGATGTCGAGAGAATTATCGTTCTCACACCTTAGGACACCCAGAGAACGCCCGTTTCCCAACGACGGTTCCCGGCCTCCGTACGCCGTCGCGCACACCGAACCCCCCGCGCCCGCCCAGGCGTTCCCCACGACGCCCGGGACGGGACTGGGCAGCGGGGGGTCACGCGGGGCCGCGCCCGCTCACAGGGAGATCCGCCGCTCCTCCGCCGAGATCGGGAGGTCGTTGATGCTGGCGTATCGCCGCCGCATCAGACCGTTCTCGTCGAACTCCCAGTTCTCGTTCCCGTAGCTGCGGAACCAGCGGTCCTCCTCGTCGCGCCACTCGTACTCGAAGCGGACCGCGATGCGGTTGTCGGTGAAGGCCCACAGCTCCTTGCGCAGCCGGTAGTCCAGCTCGCGCTTCCACTTCTCGGTCAAGAACTCCACGATCTCGGCGCGCCCGGTGACGAAGACGTCGCGATTGCGCCACTCGGAGTCCTCGGTGTAGCCGAGCGCGACCCGCTCGGGATCCCTGCTGTTCCAGGCGTCCTCGGCCGCGCGGACCTTCCGCTGGGCGGTCTCGGCGGTGAACGGAGGAAGCGGCGGCCTCTGCCCCACGGTCATGGGTGTCCCCTCTCGAAGTGGGGAGAACGGTCGTTCTCCCCGGTGTGCAGTAGCCTAGGAGAACAGGGATTCTCACGCAAGGCGGGATGGGCAGCATGGAAGCCGCAGCACAAGAGGCCCGCGTCCTGGACGCGGCCGAGACGCTGTTCTACGGGCGCGGTCTGCAGACGGTCGGCATGGACGAGATCCGCAACGGGTCCGGGGTCTCCCTCAAGCGCCTCTACCAGCTCTACCCCTCCAAGGAGCGCCTGATGGAGGCCTACCTCCGCAGGCGCGACCAGCGCTGGCGCGCCTCGCTCGCGACGTACGTGGAGAGCCGGCCGGCCGAGGAGGACCGGATGCTCGCGGTCTTCGACTGGCTCGAGAACTGGTTCGAGGAGCCCGACTTCCGCGGCTGCGCCTTCGTGAACTCCTTCGGCGAGCTGGGCGCGACCTCCCCGAGCGTGGCGAGCACCGCCCGCGACCACGTCGAGTCCCTGCGGGACTACCTCGCCCAGCTGACGAGCGCGTCCGGCCTGCCCGACTGGCTCGCCGACTCCCTGCTGCTGCTCGCGGAGGGCGCGATCACCACGGCCGCGATCACCGGCTCCAGCGCCCCGGCGGCCCAGGCGCGCGAGTCGGCCCGCCGCCTTCTGGAGGTCGCGGCGCCTCGCTGACCTCGGCGGCGGGCCGAGCGCACATCGGGTGCGCGAGGAGGACCCGGCCGCAGCTCAGCCGTTCGTCGAGTCGTACGCAGGACAGCCGCGCGTACGACTCGACGCGGTACGACGACGAGAGCTGCTGAGCCGGCGCCCGGCCGCCGACTCCCGCGCACACTCGCGCACTCAAGCACTCGGGCACCCGGGCCCTCGGGCACTCGGGCACTCGGGCAGGAGAGCGAGCCGCCGGCGGCCGGGGGACGGTCGGACTCCTGCCTCGCCCAGCCCGGGCAGCGACTCGCCCGGCGCGGCGGCGGCGCGGCGCCCTTCGCTCAGGCGCACGTGGACAAACCCGTCCGAGCGCATGGGCAACACCTCTGGGCGGTGAGCGGGTTAAGCAGATGGCCCTGCTCTCTCAAGCCACGGTTCATGGAGTCCACCTGTGTCTGCCGATGCCATCACCGCCTCGTACGAGACCGCGAGCGGCTCCGGTCGTGCGCTCCCAGCGCCGGCCGCCGAGCCCGCCCCCGGCGCCGTGCCCGCCCCGGCCGGCCGGCGTGCGCCCGCCGCGGGCGAGCCGCGGATCGAGGAGCGCGATCTGACGTACGACGGCTTCCGCTACACCTGCCGGATCTCCTGGGGCGAGCGCAGCGACGCCGAGCCCTTCCTCGTCCTGGGCGGGTCCTCGCAGGACCGCAACTCCTGGCTGCGGCACGAGAAGTGGCTCACTCCGCACGGCTCCGTCGTCACCGTCGACCTGCCCGGCTACGGCTCGGCCGACTTCCTGCCCGCGAAGTACGGCGTCGACTTCCTGGCGGCCGTCGTGCGCCACCTCGTCGACCAGCTACAAATCTCGCAGGTCAACCTGGTCGCCGCCTGCTATGGCGGCGCGGTCGGCCTGCGCTTCGCCCAGCACTACCCCCATCTGGTCAAGCGGATGATGTTCGTCGGCATGACCACGGCCATCACGGAGGAGTACGAGGCCGCTATGGCGCGCTGGGACGGCATGATCCGGCGCGGCGAAACGGAGCCGATCGCCAGGGAGCTGGCCGACCGTTTCATGTCGCCTCCCGGCACCGGGTACGTCCGCAAGCACGCCGCCGTGTCCCGGCTGGTCTACCAGCAGATCGCGACGCAGAACCCCGAGCAGCTGCGCAGCTCCGCCGAGCACAACACACGGCTGATGCGCCATGAGTGGTACCGGCCCGAGCCGGTCCCCGGCGTCCCCGCGCTGGTCGTCACCGGCGAGCACGACACGCTCACCACGCCCGCCATGGGGCGCGAGGTGGCCGCCTCGCTCCCCGCGGCCCGCTTTATGACGATCCGCGAGACCGACCATCTCGCGCCGGTGGAGCGCATCGCCGACTTCGCCGACCTGATCGCGCGCTTCTGCGCGGACCGCCCGCTCGAAGGGCTGCCCTACGCCACCGAGCCCGAGCTCTTCGGCGCCGCGCTCGCCTGAGGGCGAGCGGCCACCGCTGCCTCGCCGTGGCCGCTCGGTCCCTCAGTCGCTCACTCCCCCGCTGGGCGACGCCGCCGGCTCAGGCGCCGGGCGGCACATGCGCCGGGCGGCCGGAGCCCCGGGTGAGGCGGTAGCCGCCGATCGCCGCCAGCGCCCCGAGGAGCCCTCCGGCCGCGGTCCAGATCCAGCGGTCGGACCAACGGCCGGAAGACCAGCCGCCGTCCGGCTCGGCGACGGCTGCCGCGCCCTTCGCCCCGTCGCCGCTCGGGCCGCCCGCCGTCAGCGGCGCGGCGAGCGATCCGTCGCCCGCGTACGCGCCGCCCACATCGATCAGTTCGGGCTCCAGCTCCGCCTTCACCGGCTGACCGAGATCCTGCTCGTGCGCGTCGAGGACCGTCAGACGCACGTAGTAGCTGCCGGGCAGCGGGTCGTTCGCCCAGGGCTCCGCCCATGAGCGGACCGGACGCAGCGTGCAGGACAGCTCGGCCTTCGGCGCGTCCTTCGCCGCCGTCCGGGTCTGCATGCCGTACATGCAGGGCTGACGCCGCCGCAGCCCGTCGTACACGTCGAGCCGCCAGGTCGCCGCCCCGTGGCGGACGGCCGGCTCGGGCAGCGTGACCGTGGCCTTGACCGTGGCGCGCTGTCCCGCGTCGGCGGGGAAGACCCAGTAGAGGTAGTCGCCCGCGGAGGCGCTCGCCGTGGCCCGCTGGCCCTGCTCGACGGCGGTCGCGGTACGGAAGGAGGTGCCGGCCTCGGTGGGCCCGGAGCCGCTCTCGCCGCGCGATTTAGCAGGGCGCGGCGAGGAGTCGTCGGCCGCGGCGGCGCCGGCCGTCGTCAGGAGTGCGGCGGCGGCGAGCAGCGCCGCGGTCGAAGCGCGTGAGATACGCATCAGTTGGTCCTCCAGACGGAGATGCGCCAGCGAGAGACCCAGCCCCACAGCAGCCCGGCCAGCAGGCCGGTGAGCGCCAGGACGCCCAGCAGCCACCAGCCGCGGCCGAGGCCGAAGGAGGCGACGTCGGACGCCTCCTCGGGCGCGTCGACGACGTCGACGGTCAGCTCGATGGGCAGCCCCGGGTCGGTCTTGACCTGCGGGGGCGCGGAGTAGGAGTTGCTGACCTGAAGGCAGACGGTCTCCGGCGCGGGCTTGGCGTCGTCGTCGGCGTCCTCGGCCGGCGCCTTCGGGTAGCGCAGACCGGTGGAGATCACATCGGTGCGCCCGTCGCCCGCCTCCGAGCCGCGGACGATCTCGCGGCCGCGGACGGTCACGGCCCGGAGCATGACGCCGTAGTCGTTGTTCACCGCCCGGTCGGCGGCGACGCTCACCGAGGCGCGCAGCTCCTGGCCGGGCAGCACGTCCACCCGGTACCAGCGGTGCTCGCCGAACTTCTCGCGGTCGGTGTACAGGCCCGCCTTGAGGACCGGGGCCTTCGCGCACTCCCGCGCGCCCTCGGTCGCCACGGGCGTGACGACGGGGTCGGCGGCGCGGTCCACCAACTGGCTCACCCGGTCGGAGAGTTCGTCGGTGTGCTGCACCGAGGTGTAGGTGCCGCCGGTGGCCTCGGCGATGCAGCGCAGCTGGTCGCGCGTCTTGGCGTCCGGCACCAGGCCGAGGGTGTCCACGACGAGGTGGATGCCCTTGGCGGCGATGTCCCGCGCGACCTCGCACGGGTCGAGCGGGGCGCAGGTGTCCTCGCCGTCCGTGATGAGCACGATCCGCCGGGTGGCCTCGCCGCCCTCCAGATCGTCGGCCGCGCCGAGCAGCGCCGGTCCGATCGGCGTCCAGCCGGTGGGGGCGAGGGTCGCGACGGCGGTCTTCGCCTCCGTCCGGTCGAGCGGGCCGACCGGGTAGAGCTGGCGGGTGTCCTTGCAGCCGACCTTGCGGTCGTCGCCCGCGTAGTTCGCGCCGAGGGTGCGGATGCCGAGCTGCACCTCGTCCGGGACGGCGTCCAGGACCTCGTTGAACGCCTGCTTGGCCGCGGCCATGCGGGTCTGGCCGTCGATGTCGCGGGCCCGCATGGATCCGCTGACGTCGAGGACCAACTCGACCTTGGGGGAAGGCTTCGCCGCCGGTTCGTCGGCGGCTGCCGCCGACGGGAGGAGCCCCGAGGCGAGGACGGCGAGCAGGCCGCATGCCGCCGCGGCCAGCCGTTTTCTTATGATCATCGCAGGATCGTATGGAAGTTCGCCCACTGATCCAAAACGGCTGTGGGCGCTCTGCGACGATGTCCGTATGACGGAACAGAACAGCGGTTGCGACAGGGACACTGCGCTGGCCTCGGCGGTGCGGCTGCGCGAGCAGGGACAGCACGAACAGGCCAGACAGCGGCTGCTGGCCCTGGCCGAAGCGTTCCCCATGGACGCCGAGGTGGCCTGTCAGACCGCGTGGGCGCACGACGTGCTGGGCCTGGAGGCGGAGGCTGTCCCGTTCTACGAGCGGGCGTTGAGCGAGGGCGGGCTGTCGCCGCAGGACCGGCTCGGGGCGCTGCTCGGCCTGGGGAGCACATACCGCGTGCTCGGCCGGTACGCCGAGGCCGTCGACACCTTCCGCGGCGGCCTCGAGGAGTTCCCGGGCGACGGGGGCCTGCAGACCTTTCTGGCCATGGCCCTCTTCAACACCGAGCAGCACCACGAGGCGATGCGGCTGCTGTTGACGCTGCTCGCCTCTTCCAGCGAGGACCCCGGCGTCCAGCGGTACCGGCGGGCGATCGAGCACTACGCCGGGGACTTGAACGAGACGGTCTAGGACCTGGCCGGGGCGTACGGCGGGGGGTGCCGTTCGACGAGCCAGCCGAGGCCGTCGGTGGAGACCCAGAGCGAGGAGTCGGCGGGCCCCGCCCCGCCCGGCGGGCTGAGGCGGGGCCGGCGACGGCGGTTGGCCGTCTGGACGTCGCGCGGACTATTGGGGGGCGTCAGCGCCGCGGGCGCCTCGCGTGCGGTGCGAGGCGGCGGCGTTCGAGGGCCGCGGCGAGGGCGTAGGCGCCGCCGCCTGCGAGGGCGAGGACCCAGTAGAGGCCGGGAGTGCTGAGGAAGAGCGCCGCGGAGGAGATCACAGCCAGCCAGACGCCGAGGCCGTAGTGCAGCAGGTTGCGGCGTGCGGCGCCTTCGGCGAGGTAGAGCAGACCGACGACGAGGCCGGAGCCGGCGGGCCACAGGACGGTCTGCAGCTCCGGCCTGTCGACGGCGGACGTCAGGCCGGTGATGGCGAGGAACAGAGCGGTGAAGGCCACGATCCAGGAGGCGCCGAGCAGTTTCCCGGAGAGTACGTCCGGCTCGGCCGCCCCGCGCTGGGCTCGCAGGGCGGCGACGGTGGCCTGGGCGATGCCGGCTGCCAGCCCGATGCCGAGGAGTGCGGTGGGCAGCCAGCCGGGCAGCCCGCTCAAGGGGCTGTCGCCCTGGGAGACTGCCGCGGCGCCGTGACCGAGCAGATAGGCGAGGCCGAAGCTGACGTAGGCCGCGCGGTTGTCGACCTCGTTCACGAGACGACTCGGGGCGGCGCCGGCGATGGCCGGAGCGTCGAGGGCTGTGACGGACATGGGGGTCCTCCAGGGTGGTGCTGAGGGGTACGGGCGAGGGGTACGGGAGCTGCACGGGCGGCGCGGGGCGGTGTACGGCGGCCGGGGCCACGCGGGGGGCGGCGACCTGACCGACGGTCACCGCCCCGCAGCGGGCAGGCGACTCATGGGAGGTCAGCCCAAGCCGCCGCCCGCCGAGACGGTCGTCCCCGGGCGGCGGCGCCGCGATCCGGGGACGGCGAAGGTCAGTCCTCGCCGCCGTCCAGGACGCTGTCGGGGATCCAGGAGCCGTGGATTCCGGCGGTCACACGGCGGGGAAGGTGGACGGCAGCGATCCGGTCCAGCCCGGAGGCGTCCAGGACCAGCAGTTGCGAGGCGTCCTGCTTGAGGTCGGAGACCACGGTGAGCAGGTAGCCGTCGTCCTCGTTGGCAGCGCCGGCCGCGGGGACGAACACCGCTTCGCTGGGCAGTCGGGCGTCGCCGACCTGGTGGATGCGGCGGGCGCCGGTGGTTCGGTCGTACTTGACGACGCCGTAGCCGCCGAAGCCTTCCTGGTCGGGGAAGGACACCGCGTACTGGTAGCGGTGCTCGGCGCCCAGGAAGTCCTCGTTGAGGGTCGGGAACTCCACGGCGAGGTCGTCGATGATCTGCTCGTCCACGGTGTCGGCGGTGGTGTCGATCACCCAGCGGCGGGTGTAGGAGCGGGTGTTGGGCTCGGTTCCGCGCTCGGGTGCGCCGACCCACCAGTTCCAGGAGAGCTGGAACCCTTCGCGGTCCACGGTGGGGCCTTCCAGGAGGATGCGGCCCTGGCCGTCCTCGTAGGCGTTGGCGACGTGCAGCATGTTGCCGGGCTCTATGGAGAACCAGCGGATGTGCTGGGCGCCGTCGCCGGTGCGGGGCATGACGCCGATACGGGAGGGCTGCTGGTCGCTCCAGCCGTAGGGGATGCCGGAGTGCTCGGCGGGGTCGAAGGTGACGTTGCCCTCGATGAAGACGACGTGGCGACGGGTGATGGCGAAGTCGTGCTTGAGCGAGGCGCTCGCGCCCGGGATCTCGGCCGTGTGGACGATCTCCCCCTTGGCGTCGCAGACGTAGTACACGAGATGAGGCGGGAAGGGCGAGGAGCCGAAGAAGTGGAGCTCCCCCGTCACCGGGTCCTCCTTGGGATGCGCGGTCATGGCCGTGCGCAGCCGGCCGTCGAAGTCATGGGGGCCGACCGTCTCCAGGTCCGGGGTGAGCTCGAAGGGGAAGTTCGCCTCGCACAGGGCGAGCAGTCGTCCGGCGTGCTCGATGACGTGGGTCCCCGCGGTGCTCGCGGTCAGGTCGGGGCCGCGCTCGGTCATGTAGGGGGCGCCGTCCAGGGCGGGGGTGTGCACCCAGCGGTTGCGGTACCACTCGGCGCGGCCGTCGCGGAGCCGGATCCCGTGGACCATGCCGCTGCCCTTGAACCAGTGGGTCGGGGTGACGCCGGGCTTGGGGTTGTGGCCGTTGCGGATCAGGCGGCCGGTCAGTTCGGGGGGCAGGGCGCCCTCGACGGTGAGGCCGGTGGCGGTGATCTCGTCGGCGACGGGGGTGTAGTGGCCGGTCAGATAGGGCTTGCTGCTCATGCTCGCGTCCTTGGGTCTCGGCGTCGTTGTGGCGCGGGGGTGCGTGGTGCGGGTGCGGGTGCGGTACGTGTTGTGGGGTGGGGTGAGGGAGTCTCAGCTCGTCTGCTCGGCGCGGGCCTTGAGGCAGTCGAGCCAGCTCTCCAGGGAGGCCTTCAGGGCCGCGCCGAGTTCGTCGACCGCGGCGTCGACGGGATCGCCGCTCCAGGACTCCTCGGTGCGGACGACGACCTGATCGCCTGTCTGCTCGAAGGTCCAGGCGTGGATGCCGACGATGCCCTGGACGGTCCCGCCCCAGACGATCCGCCGCTCGTGGACGAGTTCGTGGACGGTGGAGGTGATGTCCATCCCGTGGGTGAGCCAGGTGAATTCGGCGCCGACCGCCACCGGGCCGTTGAGCTTGGCCTGGTCGATGTCGGCGTTCCAGACCGGCCAGTTGTCGATGTCGGTGTGCAGGGCCCAGACCGTGGCGAGCGGGGCGTCGATGGTCGCGGTCAGGCTGACGACGACGGGGGCGGTGGAGTCGATGGTGTGCATGGTTCTTCCTCTTCGGTGATGGTGATGGTGGTGGTGAGTGAGGTGGATCGGGTGAGGCCGGCTCGGGTGGTCGGCCGGGGCGCCGGCTCAGGCGACCCTGCCGGAGTACCGGCTCAGGCGACCGATGCGTGATCGGCCGTCCGGTCCTGCGGGAGCTTCGCCCTGGAGGCAGTCGCGGCCGGCGGGAGCGAGCCGGGGGTGGTGCGGCCGCGGCGGGTAAGCGGAACGGCGAGGAGTGCGGCGGCGGCCAGCACCGCGGCCGAGACCATGAAGGCGGCTCGGTAACCGGCGGTGAGCGCCTCCAGGCGGGGCTGGTGGGCGGAGGCGTGGGCGGTGACGGAGCCGGCCAGGGTGGCCAGGGCGGCGAGACCGATCGCGCCGCCGACCTGGCGGGTGGTGTTCACCAGCCCGCCGGCCAGACCCGCGTCCTGAGGCGGGACACCGTCCACGGCGAGCGCGGTGAGCTGGACGAAGGCGATGCTCAGGCCGAGGCCGACGAGGATGCTCGGGCCGAGGACGTCGGCGACGTAGCTTCCGTCGGCGCTGAGCCGTGACAGCCACAGCAGTCCGGCGGCCTCGGTGAGCAGGGCCGCGGTCACCGTCGCGGTGCCGCCGATGCGCCGGGCGACGCGGGGTGCGACGGCGGCGCCGAGCATATTGGCCACGGCGAGCGGGAGTTGGCCCGCTCCGGTGGCCAAGGGGTCCATGGCGAGGACCTGCTGCTGGTAGAGCGGCAGGAAGAAGAACAGGGCGATCCACACGGACCCCAGCAGGGCCATCAGCAGGTTGCCCGCGGCGACACGGCCGGCGCCGAGCAGCCGCGGGGGTATCAGCGCGTGCGGCCGGCGGATCTCGATCACGACGAAGGCCGCGAGCAGCGCGCCGGCGACGGCGAGGGCGCCCAGCACCCGGGCGTCCGTCCAGCCGGCGCCGCGTGCGGTGGTCAGGCCCCAGACCAGGCAGGTCAGGGCGACGGTGACGGTGACCGTGCCCAGGAGGTCGAATCGCGCGTTCTCCCGTGCAGCGTCCTTCGGCACGAGGGCCGCCACGGCGATGAGGACCAGCACCGCCCCGAGCGCGACGGAGTGGAAGATCCAGGGCCAGCCCCATGCCTGGGTGAGCACGCCGCCCAGAAGGACGCCTCCCGCTCCTCCCGCGCCGGAGACCGCGCCCCATACGCCCAGGGCCCTGCCGCGTCCGGCGCCGGACGTGTACAGGCCCATCGCCAGGGCGAGTGCGGCCGGGGCGATGGCGGCGGCGCCGAGTCCCTGAACGGCGCGGGCGGCGATCAGGACGCCCGCGGACGTGGCCAGTCCCGCTGCCAGGGATGCCCCCGCGAACAGCGCGAGGCCGGCGATCAGCACCCGGCGGCGGCCGAGGAGGTCGGCCGCCCGCCCCCCGGCCAGGAGCAGCGCCCCGAACGCCAGGCCGTAGGCGTTGATCACCCAGGTGACGCCGTCGGCCGACAGGCTCACACCGGCGTGGATCTGCGGCAGCGCCACGTTCACGATCGAGGTGGCGAGCATGACGGTGAACTGCGCGGCGGCGAGCGCCGCGAGCACGCCCCCCGGCCGGTGAGGGGGCGATGCCCGGTCCTTCGTGCGTCCAAGGTTCATGGCGCACAGCCTCGTGTCGGGCGGTGTCCACTTTCCATGCCCGGCAGGGGCGTTGACTGTCCAGTCCTGTCCGCACCTGTCCACGCGGAGCCCGGCCCACGGAGATACGCCGGCGCAGGCCTCAGGCGTACGTCGACCCTGTGCGTCCGTCGTTCCCGTCGGTCCCCTCGTTCCCAGCGGGGCCGTGCCGTTCCCACTGCCACAGGGCCTCGCCGAGCAGGTCCAGGCCCTGGCGGAGGTGGCGACGGTAGGTGCCGTAGGGCAGGCCGAGGCGGCGGGCGGCGGCTTCCTGGGTGGGTGCGCCGGAGAAGTACCCCGCGGTCAGGGCGTCGCGGGCGCGCACTCCACGCGGGTCGCGGCCGAGTTCGTCGACGGCTTGGCGCAGCAGGGCGCGCAGCTCTTCGACGGGCTCTGCGAAGTCGGCGGCGAGGCGAGCGCGCATCAGGGCACAGGCGGCGAAGGCGCCCGCATCGCGCCAGTGCGCCAGTGCTTCGCGTACGGCCTGGTCGAACGCGGTGCGTGAGATGCCCGCGGGTCCGGACTGGGCGGGCGCCTCGGTGGCGGTTATGAAGCGGCGGAGCCAGATCTCGACGGGCTCCTCGCGCCAGTCGACGTAGAACAGTCCGTAGGTGTGCTCGCCGACCCGCGGCCGTGCGCCGGTGTCGGCGAGGCTGCCCTTGACGCGCACCGCCCAGGCGTCGGCGTCCTGGAAGACGGCGAAGCCGAATGCGCGTCTGCGGGCACGGGCCGCTTCCGCCTGGGCCCGGGAACTGCTCAGGTCGATGACGCGCGAGGGGACCTGGTACCGCTCGGGGTAGATCGAGAAGCGGCTGATGCCGATGTGCTCGCCGGGGCTGACGGGCGCGGTGGCCTCGGTGTGCGCCCAGGCTGCCGCGACGACGGGATCGGTGGCCAGGTCTTGGGGGCTGGGCGGGGCCGGCAGGACGAGCCGAGCCGTGAACGCGACGATCCGGCCCGTGCTCACCAGACGGTAGACGCTGAACGCCTGCGGTTGGCGCTGCGCCCAGTAGCGGACGAGATCCGCGGAGGCGGGCCCCTCGGTCTCCTCGGCCATACGGAGTACGACATCGATGTCAGCCGCCTGCAGGGGGCGGTCGTGCACCTCGTCGGCCCGAGACCACGTGCGCAGCCGCGCCAGGGTCTCCACCTCTTTGAAGAGGTAGAAGAGCTCGTCGGTGACGGTCCACACCCGCTCCTCGGCCGCCTCGCGCAGGATGCGCAGGTATTCCTCCGCCAAGCGCTGGCGCATCGTCACAAAGGCGTGGGGCGCTCGCCAGCGCAGGTCGGCGGCGAGCGTCTCGCGTGCGGCGTCGTGCGGGTGGAGCCCTCGGTGCGTGGACTCCATGAAGGGCAGGTCCCTGAGCCAGGAGAAGAGCAGATGGGCGTCTTCGTCGGGCAGTACGGAGGACAGCAGTTCCTCGGACGTGGACAGTGCCTGTGCCGCCACTTCCAGGGCCCGGCGGTGGGCCGCCGTGGGCACCTCGCCGATCAGCCCTGCCAGCAGGGTGCGCAGGACGTCGGCCGAGGGCGCCCAGATCTCCTCCTTGCTCCAGCCCGCCGGGCCCGCTCCCGCGGCGGCCGCGAGGGACAGGGCCAGCGGGTTGCCTCCGGCGAAGCGGAGCACCCGGTCGCGCAGCTCGGGCCGCAGCCGCGCCGCGGCCAGCAGGCTGCGGGCCTGTTCGTCGGCGAACGGCTTCAGCTCGGTGACGTGCAGGACGCCGGCCCACGCGGGATCAGCTCTCCACTGCGCCTGCGGAGCGAGGCGGCCGGCCAGAACAGCCAGGGCGCCGTCCGCGGCGCGCGGGAGGAAGTGATGCCACAGCCAGCTCTCCAGCCACTGGCACTGCTCGAAGGAGTCGACGAACAAGACCGTGCCGGGAACGTCCAGAAAGGGGGCGGCCGCGCGCTCGAAGTCGGCGGGGTCGCGGCTGACGAAGCGGCCGTCGAGTTCGACGGTCGACCGGCTTGCCGTACGGGCCTGGTCCGCCAGACGCCGTAGCAGAGTCGACTTGCCGATACCGCCCGGCCCGGACGCGTAGAACACGAGGGGCGCCTGCGGATCGCCGCTCAACGCCTGTGCGAAGCAGCCGAGTTCCTCTTCCCGGCCGATGAAAGCGCGCCCTCGCGCGCTGCTCAGTCTCTCCCCCACCGACCCCATGACGGCTCCTCTCCCCAACTATCCGACGCCGGACGGTCGATCCGACGTATACAGCGCTTACTGCGGTTGCGGTTGCGGTTTCGGTTGCGGTTGCGGTTGCGGTTTCGGTTGCGCAGCGTCAGTTGACTCGTCCCAGGTCCTGGTCGTCGGGGTGGCCGGTGAGCAGGAGGGTCGTCTCCTCGACGCGTTGGAAGCGCCCGTCGGGGGCGTACTCGCCGAAGAGGTACACCTCGGTGCGGGAGGTACGGCCGTTGTGCTGAGTGAGGGTGACGGTGTGGCGGTCGGCGTAGCGCAGTCCGTCGCGGAACTCGTCGTGGACCTCGATGTGGCCGCTGCGGACCAGGGCTCTCAGGCGTGTCATGTGCTGGACGAAGGCGGCACGGTCGCTCCATACGCCGTCGGTGCGCTGACGGTAGTCGGGGGCGAAATGCCGGTCGACGGCTTCGGCGAGGTCCAGGCCCGGGGTGAACAGCAGGTCGTTGATGGCTCGGGTGATGTCGGTCGGCGTCACTGGGGTCTCCTCCAGGAGGGGTGGGAGGTCGGGGCGGGGATGGCACGTGTCACTGGCGGGCCGGAACCCCTCCGTGGACGGGGGTGAAGTCCAGGGACAGGGCAGCGGGGCCCCGGGTGTACAGGCCGGTCTCCCGATAGCGGAAGCCGGGGCTGAAACGGACCTGGTCGAGCAGCGGAAGGACCATCGCGGCGACCGTCTCGATCTCGGCGCGGGCGAAGGCCGCGCCGACGCACTGGTGGAGTCCGGCGCCGAAGGCCAGATGCTGTGCGGCGGCGGTGAACGAGCGGGCGGCGCCCAGGTCCGGGCGGTGGATGTCGAAGGCGTCCGGGGCGGTGAAGGCGTCGGGGTCGCGGTTGGCCGCGCCGATCATGCAGAAGACGGTGGCGCCCGCGGGGACGGTGGCGCCGGCGAACACGGCGTCCCTCTCCGCTTGGCGGGGAATGAGCTGCACCGGCGGGGTGTAGCGCAGGGTCTCGGCGATCGCGGCGGGCAGCAGGTCCGGGTCCTGGCGGACCTGGGCCATCTGCTCGGGGTGGTCGATCAGGTGCTTGACGAGCAGCGCGAGGGTCTTGTCGGCGGGCTCGGTGGCGGCGATGAGAACGTTGAGGACCAGCGCGGTGACCTCGCGATTGCTCATGGCGAAGCCGTCGAACTCGGCGGTGCACAGCTTCGATATCAGGTCTTCGCCGGGGTGGCGGCGGCGCTGTTCGATGAGGGGTACGAGGTAGGCCTCCAGCTGCTCGGCGCAGTCCAGGCAGTGCCGGCGGCGTTCCGGGGTGAGGACGATGCTGGTGATGAACTCGGCGACCCCGCTGTGCCAGGCGGCGATCTGCCGCCAGTCCTTCCTGTCCAGGCCGAGGACGTCCAGCGTCACGTGGACGGCGAGGGGCTTGCCGAAGTCGTTGACGAGATCCACGTGTCCGCGGGGCAGGAAGGGCGCGATGAGCTCGGCGGCGTTGGCGTGGACGGCGCGTATCTGGTCGTGCAGGGCCTGCCCGGTGAAGCCCCGGACGACGATCTTTCGTTTGGCGGTGTGCTCGGCCCCGGTCATCTGGGCGAGCACCGGTCCGCGCATCACCGGCTCGGCGCGTACCTGCAGTGTCTCGGTGCTGAACGCCTGATGGTCGCTCAGCACCCGCTTCACGTCCTGGTAGCGGGAGAGGAAGTAGCTGTCGATCGCCGGCTCGTAGTGCACCGGTGCGTGTTCTCTCAGCCCGGCGAAGTACGGGTAGGGGTCGGCGGCGAAGTCGTCGGACAGGACGCTGAAGCCGGACTCGGCTCTGAGCATGGCAGGAGTCTCTCAAGGGAGGAGGCAAGGATGTGGCGGCATCCGCTTGCCGAGTTCTCAGGGTGGGGGGTGGGGGCTGCGTAGGCCGCGAGGGCCGGCAGGAGTGACGACTGGTCGGGCGGACGCCGGGGCCCATGCCGGGAGCTGCGTCGCGTCACCGGCGGCTTCGGCGCCGCGCAGGGGCGCCCGCGAGCTCATCGCCCCGGCGGTCGAGGGCAGCACTCACGCGCGCTCGGTCCTTCCCCTCGGTCGCCTTGACGATTCCCAGCCCGTGCTGAGCACCGGGCACCGTCGCCCGGAAGTCGTCACCGGTGCCTGTCGCGGGCTGGTCGACAGGGCTCCTGGTCAGGGGGCGCCGTCGACGGCGATCGTACGAAGCCGGGGGCTCGGCTATCGCCGGGGTGAGCCTGCGCGCTGCCTGCGCACCAGCGGTACGGCAAGCAGCGCCAGGCTGACGGCGAGCGCGCCGGCGGCGAGCGCGGTCTGCCAGACGGGGCCGCCGGAGGCGAGGTTGGCCACCAGGTAGCCGGTGAGGATCACGGCGAGTATCGCGTTCTGGACGTCGCTGCGCAGATACCACCGCGGGCGGCCGGACTCCTGTTCGGCCAGTCGCAGCGCGTACAGCTCTACGGGCCCGAACTCCTCTTCCGGCGCGCGTTCGGCGGCGGCGAGGTGGTCGGCGGCTTCCCTGGCGAGCTCCGCGGCGCGTGCGCGGGGCACGGCGTGGCGCTCTTCGAGCAGCTGGGTCAGCCGACGCAGCCATAGCTCGTGCCCGACCGTGCTCTGCGTGTCCGTACGACTGTGCATGGTGTCTCCTTCAGAATCTGCGGTTGGTCTGTCCCGTGCGGCCCACCCGAGCAGCGCGAGGCCCAGCAGGCACAGGACAGGGGCGGGTAGGTGGCCGAAGGCCTGGTGAGAGAGGGCGGTGAAGGCCGTCGCGCCCAGCACTGTCGCGACGGCCGCGAGCACCCAGCCGGCGGCGCGCCGCCTGGATCGCGAGGCGGTGACGGCGAAGCAGCCGCCCGTCAGGGCTATGGCGACGAACGATGAGCCGACCAGCCCGCCGGGGGTCAGCGCCAGCGTGAATCCGTCCATGACCCACAGACAGGCGCCGGCCACCAGAGCGGCCGTGCCGATCGGGACGAGTACAGCGCGGACTGTCGCGGCAGGCGTCTGACGGTCCCGCAGTCGAAGACGCTCCTCGGGCCCGAAGCGCTCGCTGACCACGGTGGCGGCGTACGCCTCCGGCCTGCCGAAGGCGTCCTCGGGACTCTCGCCGCTGTCCGCGCAGTGCTGTGCGACCTCTTCCAGCACCGTGTCCGCGAGGGCGCTGTCCACCGACTGCGCGGCCAGCGCCAGCCGGACCCGCGCGTTCCACCGGGTGGCCTCGTCTGTCATGGCAACTCCTCCATACCGTGGGCGAGGAGTTGATCCATCGCGTCGGAGAACTGCTTCCAGCTGGCGGCCTCTTCCCGCAGCCGCGCCCGCCCCGCGTCGGTGAGCCGGTAGACCTTCCGTCCCGGCCCGCCGTCCCCGGGCTCCCACCGCGCCTCCACCACCCCTTCGGTCTCGAGCCGGCCGAGCACCGGATACAAGGCGCCGCCGCGGACCGTGCCGAATCCACGAGCAGTCAGCTCCTGCACCAGCGCATACCCGTGCCGGTCACCGTCGGCAAGCACGGCGGCGAGCGCCAGCGGCAGCACCCCGCGCAACCAGCCGGTCTCCCCCGAGGCCATCAATAGTCAACTCTGCTTTCTACTCCGTGAGTTCGACTAGTTCGTTCTCAGACTAGTGAACCATACGTCGGTGCCAGGCCAACAGCCTTCTGGGGCAACGACATTGCCGACCGGCCCCGGGCCCGATAGCTGAGGGCAGCAGCCTGAGCTCCTTCGACCACGAGCTCGACGCGCCTCGACGCTCCTGAAGCAGCGGGACTGGCCGTGGTGTGCGATCGACTCCGTCAGTGCGGACCAGCTGATCGCCGGCGACAGATCGCGGAGGGCCTGGCAGGCATCGCACAACGCATCCGAGCGGTTGGTGTCGACACAAGGGGAGCTAGCCCTACAAACACGAGAAGAGGGCCGCGACCATAAAGGTCGAGGCCCTCGAATCCGTAATCTTCCGTGCTGGTGTCCGAGGGGGGACTTGAACCCCCACGCCCGATAAAGGGCACTAGCACCTCAAGCTAGCGCGTCTGCCATTCCGCCACCCGGACTAGGTGATCCGCCCCGGTCTCCCGCGGCGACATGGACAACAATACCAGGGGTTCGAGGTGCCTCTCACCCACATATCCCGTGGTCAGCAGGGTCCCGCGGGGCTGTTCGAGGAGAGGCGGCCGCATCGCCCCACGCCCCGTACCGCGTGTATCCGCACGCTCGCGCACAGTGACGCTACGGTCAGCTGCGTGAGTGAACGCACCTATAGACGGCCCCGCGCGTTCTCGCCGCTGCGCGAGCATCTGCGGGACACCTTCTGGTTCGCGCCGGCCCTGGGCCTGGTGTGCGTATTCGTGCTCTGGGTGGCAGCGGACTCCGTGGACACCTTGATCGTGACGTCCCTCCAGGACGAGCAGCTGTACGACGAGCTCGGCCAGCTGATCGCGCTCACCCAGGACGCCGAGGTGATCGTCACCACGGTCAGCGCGGCGATGATGACCTTCATCGGTGTGGTCTTCAGCATCTCGCTGGTCGCCGTCCAGATGGCCAGCGGCCAGCTCACCCCCCGGGTCGTACGGATCTTCGTACGGAGCAGGATCAGCAAGGCGACGCTGGCCGTGTTCCTGGCGACCTTCCTGTTCTCGCTGCTGGTGCTGGCCTCGTACGAGAGCGAGGACGATCCCCGGCTCGCCTCCTCGGTGCCGTTCGTGCAGAGCCTGCTGACCATGTGCTTGGTCTGCCTGAGCCTGGTGCTGTTCATCGCCTATGTGAGCGCCACGCTACGGCTGATGCAGGTGGGGCCGGTGGTCGACCGGATCACACGGGAGTCGTTCGGCGTGCTGGCCCAGCTGCCGGCCGGGCCACCCGATCGACAGCCTCTGGCCGAGGAGACCCGGCGGATCGCCTACCAGGGGCGGGCCGGGGTGCTGCGCGATGTGAACATCGCGCGGCTGATGCGGACGGCCCGCCGGCAGGGGGTGGTGCTGCGGCTGATTCCGCGGATCGGGGACTTCGTGGCGCCGGGGACGCCAATGCTGGCGGTGCACGGCCCGGTCCGGGGCGAGCTGTCGCGGCGGGCGCTGCGGTCGTCGGTGTCGGTGGGAGTGGAGCGGACCTTCCACCAGGACGTCGGGCTCGGTCTGCGGCAGCTGTCGGACATCGCGCTGCGCGCTCTGTCCACGTCGGTGAACGATCCGACGACCGCGGTGCAGTGCCTGGACCGGATGGTGCAGATTCTCGGGGCCCTGGCGGCGCGGCCGCTGGGGGCGGTGCACCATCGCGACGGCGACGACGTGGTGCGCCTGGTGCAGACCGCTCCGGAGTGGACGGATCTGGTGGATCTGGCGCTGGCCGAGGTGCGCATGATCTCGGCGGGCGTTCCGCAGGTGACGCGGCGGCTGCTGGCCGGCATCGACGATCTGCTGCTGCTCGCCCCGGCCGAGCGGAGGGAGCCGCTGATCAGGCACCGCACCCTCATGGTCCAGGCGGTGGAGCGCACGGTTCCGCTGGCCGCCGATCGGGCCTTCGAGCTGGAGCCCGACCGGCAGGGGATCGGCTGAGCGGGCGTTCCGGACGGCGGCGGTCGATCCGGACGGCGGCGATCGTTCCGGACGGCGGCGGGCAGCCGCGGTCAGGCCGTCAGGCGGCAGTCGGGGAAGTCGTCCGGCGTGCCGTTCCCCCGCCGGGCCCTCGGTCACGGCCCGCGCGAGGAGTTCGCCGCCGCCGTACGCGCGGCGCCAGGAACCGCCGCATCCGTCGATCCGCCGAAGGGCTCCTCGCGATCGCCGCGCGAGCGCGGGCGCGCCGTGGCCGACGCTATGGGGGCGCGGATCTGCGGGGCCGAGCCGCTCGTATGTCTGGGGCAGTCGGTGGCCAGGGTCGCGCCCAGCGCGCCGGTGTCTGGGGCTAGGGGTCCCGCACCCGCCGGGCAGGCCTGGGGTCCGGCGCATCTCGCCGGCCTGGGGTCCGGCGCATCTCGCCGGACCCGAGGCCGGTCAGCCGGGACGCGGGCTGAGCCGTGCCGGGCGGGCTCTCGCCGCGCCGACGGGCGGGCGGTCGCCGTGGCCGGGAACGGTCACAGCGGCCGCCGCGCCGTCAGCAGCCCGGCACGGGGTGTCCCGACTCCGGCCTGTCCCGAGGCGTCAGGACAGCTTGCCGTCGTAGTCCGGCAGCTTGAACGTGCGCTCGGCGTGGCCGCCCACCAGGTCGCTGGGCCTGTTGCCGATGTTGGCGATGATCGTGTAGCCCTTCGCCTCTATCTCGGCCCGCTTGCCGGTCTTGTAGACGCTGGTCTCGTGGAACAGGTCGGGAAGGTCCCGCACATACAGGCCGGAGACCGGGTAGCCGACCTTCTTCAAGTTGTACTCGGTGAGCGAGTAGATGATGCCCGGGCGGGCGGTGACGAAGAAGACGTCGACGCCGCGGGAGTCGGCGTAGCGGGCGAGGTCGAGGACCGGCTTGACCGCGGGAGTCGGGTACTTCCAGAAGCCGTGGAAGTCCGTCTCGATCGACGTGTTGTCGATGTCGAGGACGATCGCCTGCTTCTGCCCGCCGGCGTTCGCGGTCCGCTGCTCGATGTACGGGCGGGCGACCGCGGCGACGGCCGCCACATCGCGCTGCCAGGTTCCGTAGTCGACGTCCGCGCCGAGCAGGGCCGTGCTCGCGCTCGCCTGCTGCGTGGCGACGGCAGCCGTCCCCGCCTGCTGATGCGAGGCCGCCGACGCCACCGGCGTCGCCATCGCGAAGGACAGAACGGCGACGGTGGCCACCGACCGGATTCTCCAACTGCGTTGCTGCATGTGGGGGTTCTCCCGTTTCTGGTAACAGCTCACATCACGCCGTCGGCCAGGGGATTGGCCGACGACCACGGCATGTTCGCGTGTCTTGGTGTACGGAAGGAAGCGTTCCTTCTACTGCCCGGTAGCGATTTTTCTTCGGGCATGGCCGAAAACGACGCGAACCGCACGCGAACGCACGCGAACCGCCCGTCGGCGCTGTTCGCCGACGGGCGGGAGCGGTCCCGAGGCCGTGCGGGAGGACCGGATCGCCGGGCTGACGGCCGGCGGCTACGTCACCGGACGATCCGCTAGCAGCCCTTCTCGCGCAGCGAGTGGAGGTGGGCGCTGGACTTGCGGGCGAAGGCGAACGACTCGACGGGGTTGTCGTGCTCCGCCTGCCAGTGGTGGTCGCGCCGGCCGCCATGGGTGCGGTTGACCGCCGAGATGAACCGCTTGTAGTCGATGTCCCCGTCGCCGACGTCGACCATGCGGTAGCCGTCCCTGGCCGCTTCGTCGCGCTCGCCGTCCTTCACATGGAACAGCGGATACCGGTCGGGCTGCTCCAGCACATAGCGCAGCGGGTCGAAGGGGGCGGGCGTGCCGTCGGCCCGCTTGCCGAAGCGGAACTGGCCCGCGTACGCCCAGTAGACGTCCATCTCCAGATAGACCAGGTCCGGGTCGGTCTCCGCGAGCAGCACGTCGTACAGGCGGACCTCCGGCCGGTCGGTCGCGAAGGAGAACTCCTCGGCGTGGTTGTGCTGGTAGAACTTCATCCCGCGCCGCCTGGCCGCCGCGCCGTACTCGTTGAACTCCTCCGCGCAGCGCTTCCAGCCGTCGACGGTCGCGCCGTAGCGCCAGGGGCCCGAGGCGGTGCCTATGTGCTGGAGGCCGAGCGCCTGGGCGTCGTCGAGGACCTTGTCGAGGTTCTGGGCGAAGGTGTAGGCGGCGGGGTCGGACGAGTAGTAGCCGACATGGCTGCCGATCGGGTTCAGCCCGTGGTCCCGCGCGAGCCGCGCCAGCTGGGCGAGGGTGATGGGCCCAGCGGACCCCTGGGTATAGCCGGCGAACTCGACCTCGTCGTAGCCGTGCCTCTCCAGCTCCGCGAAGACGGGCGCGAAGCCGAGGGTGGAGACCTTGTCGCGCAGCGAGTACAGCTGGACGCCGAGGCGGCCGGGAGGCAGGACCGGGCGGCCGCGGCCGGTGCTCCGGGTTGCTGCCGACGGTGCGGCGGCGCCGACGAGAGCCGCCGCCGCGGCGCCGGAGGCCACCGAGAGCATGGTGCGTCTGCTGAGCTTGCGGGCCAGCTCGGGGTCGCCGCCCTTGCTCGATCCGGGCATGCGGCTCGTACGGCTGATGCGGCTCATTGTGGATAACTCCTCGTTGTCAGTGGCGTCTGGTTCAGTGGAGACCAGCGAGTTGAAGCAGCAGGGACTTCACATCGGTGGCCGCGACGCGGCCGCTTACAGCGCGGGGGGTGGAGCACAGAATGAGCGGACCTTCGTCGTCGCTCGTGGGGAGGCGGCCATGGCTGCCGCGAATAGCCGACGGATCCAGGGGCACGACCGCGAGCCGGTAGCGCATGCCGAGCTTCTTGCGGGCGATCGCCTTGGCCGCCTTGACCCGTACGTACGGATCGAGGGGATCCATGAAGAGCTCGGCGGGGTCGTAGCCGGGCTTGCGATGGATCTCCACGAGCTGGGCGAAGTCGGGGGCGCGTGCGTCGTCGAGCCAGTAGTAGTAGGTGAACCACGCGTCCGGGGCCGCGACGGCGACGAGCTCGCCGGAGCGCGGATGGTCCAGGCCGTGGCTCTTCTTGCCCTCGTCGTCGAGCAGCTGCTCGACGCCCGGCAGGTCCTCTAGGGCCTCCCGGGCGGCTTCGAGGTCCTCGGCTCTGCGCACATAGACGTGGGCGAGCTGGTGGTCGGCCACGGCGAAGGCACGGGAGGCCATCGGGTCGAGGTACTCCATGCCGTCCTGGGTGTGCACCTCCAGCAGACCGGCGCGGCGCAGTGCCCGGTTGACGTCGACGGGGCGGCTGACCGGGGTGATGCCGTACTCGGACAGGGCGACGACGGTGCGGCCCTGCCGCTGGGCGTCGTTGAGGAGCGGGGCGATCACGGCGTCCAGGTCGGCGGCCGCGCGGTGGGAGCGCGGGTCGTCGGGGCCGTAGCGCTGGAGGTCGTAGTCGAGGTGAGGGAGGTAGCACAGCGTCAGATCGGGGCTGCGGGTGCGCATGATGTGGCGGGTCGCGTCGGCGATCCACTGGCTGGAGACGATGTCCGCGCCCGGGCCCCAGAAGTGGAACAGGGGGAACGTGCCGAGCTTGGCGGTGAGTTCGTCGTGGAGCGCGGGCGGGCGTGTGTAGCAGTCGGGCTCCTTGCGGCCGTCGGCGTAGTAGACCGGACGGGGGGTGACGGTGAAGTCGGTGTCGGCGCCCATGGCGTACCACCAGCAGACGTTGGCGACGGTGTAGCCGGGGTGGGCGCGGCGGGCGGCGTCCCAGATCTTGTCTCCGGCGACGAGACCGTTGTGCTGACGCCATAGGAGCACGTCGCCGAGCTCGCGGAAGTACCAGCCGTTGGCGACGATGCCGTGCTCGGCGGGCAGCGTGCCGGTGAGGAAGGTGGACTGGGCCGCGCAGGTGACGGCGGGCAGCACCGTCGACAGGGGGGCCTGCGAGCCGGCGCGGGCGAGGGATGCGAGGTGCGGCATGTGCGCGAGGAGGCGGGGGGTGAGGCCGACGACGTCCAGTACGAGGAGAGGGGTGGGAGGGGTGGCAGGAGTGGGAGGCGTGGCGGGAGCGGGCCCGGAGGGTGCGGTCATGGGAGCTCCTTGAGGCCGATGTCGACCAGCAGGTCGCGGGCGAGGGTGAGTTCGGCGGCGATCCCGTCGGCGAGCTGGGTGCGGTTGCGCGGGCGCAGCTCGGGCGGGAGGGCCTGCCAGGTGTAGGTCTCGACCTCGAGATGGCGGGTGCGCGGGGCGGGTCCGCCGACGAGCTGGGTCAGGGCGTCCTGGAGCACCGGGAGGGTGGAGGCGAGCGGCGGGGCGGGCGGTGCGTGCAGGGGGACGTGGAAGTGGGAGCGCCAGGGAGCGCTGTCGGGCAGCGTGCCCCCGCCGAGGGCTTCGTCGAGGTCGTCGGTACCGAGCAGGCCGTCCGCGGTACGGGTCCGCGTCTGGTGGAGGAAGCGGGGCTCGGCGAAGGCGGACAGGGCGGCGCGGACCTCAGGGAGGTGGGGGTGTTCGGCGTGCAGGGCGGCGGACAGCTGGACTTTGGGGATGGTGATGCGGGCGTCGGCGAGTGCGGTCAGAGCAGTCTGAGGATCTTCGAAGGAGGTGGCGAGATGGCAGGTGTCGATGCAGACGCCGATGCGGCTGTGACCGATGTCGGCGAGCGGGCCGATCGCGTCGGCGGTGGTCTCGACGGTGCAGCCCGGCTCGGGCTCCAGGGCGATCCGGATGGACTTCCCGGTGAGCTCTTCGAGGGCGTCGAGCCGTTCGGCGAGCGCGACGAGAGAGGACCGGGCGGTCGCGGCGGCCTGCGGGTCGGTGTCGAAGGGGGTGCGCCAGGCGAGCGGGAGGGTGGAGACGGAGCCATCGGCGACGTCGTCGGGCAGCAGGGCGGCGAGGAGCCGGGCCAGGTCGCAGGTGTGGGCGAGGCGCTCAGGATCGGTCCAGTCCGGCCTGTACACGCGGTACTTGACCTCTTCGGCGCCGAATCCCTCATAGGGGAAGCCGTTGAGGGTGACGACCTCGAGGCCGCGGCGGTCGAGTTCGGCGCGCAGTCCGCGCAGCGCCGCCGGGTCGTTGACCAGGGCGTGCGCGGCGTCCTTGGCGAGCCAGAGACCGATGCCGAGGCGGTCCCTGCCCAGGCGCCGGCGGACCGGCTCGCAGTGGTCGCGCAGTTGCGCGAGCACGCCGTCGAGGGTCTCGGCGGGGTGGACGTTGGTGCAGTACGACAGGTGGACCGTCGTCCCGTCGGGGTGGCGGAAGCGCATGGGGCCGCCTCCCTATTCCCCGCCGCGGAGGAGGGAGTTGCCCTCGTGCAGGGACTCCGGCTCGGGGACGTCGAGCTGGAGGCGGCCGCTGAGGCCGTAGAAGGCGACGGGGTTGCGCCACAGCACCTGGTCCACGTCGTCGTCGCCGAAGCCGGCGGCGAGCATCGCGTCGGCGACCTTGCGGGTCTTGAGCGGATCGCTCTTCCCCCAGTCCGCGGCCGAGTTGACCAGGACCCTGTCGGTTCCGTGGTTCTTGAGGACGGCGACCATGCGCTCTTCGTCCATCTTGGTGTCGGGATAGATCGAGAAGCCCAGCCAGCAGCCGCTGTCGGCCGCGTGCTCGACGGTCGTCTCGTTGAGGTGGTCGAGCAGCACGCGGTCCGCCGGCAGCGCGGACTCGCGGATGACGTCGACGGTGCGGTGCAGGCCCGCGAGCTTGTCGCGGTGCGGGGTGTGGACGAGCGCGGGCAGGCCGTGGTCGGCGGCGAGCTGGAGCTGGGCGGCCAGCGCCGTGTCCTCCGCGGGGGTCATGGAGTCGTAGCCGATCTCCCCGACAGCGACGACGGCGTCCTTGACGAGATAGCGGGGCAGGGCGTCCAGGACGGGGGTGCAGCGGGGGTCGTTCGCCTCCTTGGGGTTGAGGGCGATCGTGCAGTGGTGGGCGATGCCGTACTGGGCGGCACGGAAGGGCTCCCAGCCGAGCAGGGAGTCGAAGTAGTCGAAGAAGCTGTGCGGGGAGGTGCGGGGCTGGCCGAGCCAGAAGGACGGTTCGACGAGGGCGCGGACGCCCGCCGCGTACATCGCCTGATAGTCGTCGGTGGTGCGGGAGCTCATATGGATGTGCGGGTCGAAGATGCGCATCAGGACTCCTCGGACTGCTCGCCGGTCAGGGTCAGCACGCGGTGGAGGTCAGGGGGCACGTCGCGGCCGGCGGCGGTGCGCTCGGCGGCGTAGTCGGCGAGCATTCTGGCCAGCTCTCCATCGCCCCGGGCACGTCGGCTCAGGTCGGCCACCGCGTCGACGGGGACCCCGGTGAACAGGCATTTGAGGACGGCGTGCCGCCAGGCGTGCGGGTCGAGGTGGGCGGCGGCGTAGGGGCCGACGGCCGCGGCGAGGAGACGGGTGTCGTGGGTGCGCAGCGCGTCCTCGACGAGGGGCAGCGCGGCGGGGCCGTCGGAGAGGGGGTGCAGGGCGAGGAGCACGGCACGGCGTTCGGCGGCGGCGCCCTGGTGGTAGATGCGGGCGAGGTCGGCGGGGCCGGGTCGGGCGCCGATGAGGAGCAGGACGCGTACGGAGTCGGCGTGCTCCTGTCCGCAGGCGCGGCCGGCGGCTGCGAATCGCAGCTCCCAGGCCGGGACGGCGTTCGGCGACGGTGCGGCGGTCGTCTGGGCGGCGCGGGCGGCTTCGGCGAGGGCTTGGTCGAGCCAGTCGCGGGCTGCCGCGTCGAGCTGGGCCGCGAGCTCGGTGCGGGAGGTCAGCATGCGGGCGCTCCCTTCGCGCGCAGGAACTCTAGGGAGGCGCGGGCGAGTTCGGGGCCCGCGTGGGAGTGGCGGGGCAGTTCGACGACGGTGAGGCCCTGGTAGCCGGTGGCGGCGAGGGCTTGGAGCACGGGCGGGAAGTCGATCTCCCCGTCCCCGAAGGGGAGGTGTTCATGGACGCCGCGGCGCATGTCCTCGATCTGGACGTGCCGTAGCCAGGGCGCGGCGTCGCGGACGCAGTCGGCGGGCGGCGCGGGCTCCAGGCACTGGCAGTGGCCGATGTCGAGGGTGAGTCCGAGGGGCTCGGGGTCGCCGAGCCGGCCGCGTAGGAGGTGGAAGTCGGCGAGGGTGGCGAGGAGGTGACCGGGTTCGGGTTCGACGGCGAGCGGGATGCCGACGTCGGCGGCCGCGGCGAGTACGGGGGTGAGCGACTCTTCGAGGAGTTTCCAGGCGGTGTCGGACGGGGCGCCGGCGGGGGTGACTCCGCTGAAGCAGTGCACCGCGTGGGCGCCGAGGTCGGCGGCGACCTTGACGGCTTGGATCAGCAGACCGGTGCGGGCGGCGCGGCCTGCCGCGTCGAGGTCGAGGAGGGAGGGGCCGTGCTTGCGGCGCGGGTCGAGCACATAGCGGGCGCCGGTCTCCACGGTGACCTGGAGGCCCAACTCGCCCAGCCGTGCGGCGACCTGGCGGGTGCGTGCGGCGAGGCCGGGGGCGAGGGGGTCGAGGTGCATGTGGTCGAGGGTGAGCCCCACGCCGTCGTAGCCGAGGTCGGCGAGCAGGGCGAGGGCGTCGTCGAGCCGGAGGTCGGTGAGGCCGTTGGTGCCGTAGCCGAGGTTCAGGCTGCCGTGGGGGCTCATGTGGGGCTCACCTTCCGTGCGAGGCGGCGGGCGATCGGGACGAGGCCCACCACCGCGAGGCCGGTGACGCCCGCGCCGGTCCGGGCGGCGAGGGCCGCCTGGAGCGGGATCATGGCGCGGATGCCGCCGCCGACGGCGCGCTGGGTGAGGGGCGGCGACGGGTTGAGGGCCGCGTGGAGGAAGGGCGTGCCCGCGGTGCGGACGTAGGCGGCGGCCAGGAGGGGGGCGAGGAGGCGGGCGGGGGTGGGGGCGGGGCGGGGGGAGGGGGGAGGCCCCCCAGGTCCCCCAAGACCCCGACCCCTCCTCGATCCCGTCCCCCCGAGGTCCCCTCCAGCCCGCGACCCGAGGTCCCCTCCAGCCCGCGACCCGAGGTCCCCTCCAGCCTGCGACCCGAGGCGCCCTCCGGCCCGCGAGGCCATCGCCCCGAGGAGTGCCGTCGATGCGAGCGCCGCCAGGGGCGTCAGGGTCGATCCGCCCTGGGTCTCGTGGCGTGACACCGATGTCACCGCGTAGGTGTGAGCGCCGAGGAGCGCGGCCGAGGGGAGCGCTGTGCGCAGGGATCCCCCGCGCCTCGGAGCACCGAGCGCTCCACGCGCCGCCACGCCCGCCCCCGCACCCGCACCCGCACCCGCCGTCGCGGCCACCCTCGCGGCCGCCCCGGCCCCCGCCCCCGCACTCGCGGTCGCCGTGGCGGTCGTCGCCGTCGCGCCCAGCAGGAGGTCCAGGGCTCGGGCGGCGGCCATCGTGGCCGCGGCGGCCTTTGTGTGCTTCAGGCGCAGGTCGTAGGACCAGACGGTGGCGGCCAGGGTCGTGGCGACCGCGAGGGGTGCGCGGCCCGCGCGGGCCGCCAGGGTCAGGCCGGCCGCCGTCAGGGCTGCGGACGCCGCGAGGGCGGCGGGCGGAGCGATGCGGCCGGAGGGGATGGGGCGGTGGGGGCGTTCCGCGGCGTCTTCGTCGCGGTCGGCCCAGTCGTTGAGGGCCATGCCCGCTTCGTAGAGGCAGAGGGAGGCGCCCAGCGCGTAGGCGGTGCCTCGGTTGGCGGTGCGGCCGGTGGTCGCCGCGCCCGCGAGCGCGTCGCCGGGGACGGTGAGGAGGGCGGACACCCGCAGCAGTTCCGCCCAGGCCCGCAGGGTCGTACGAGTCGTCCGGTTCACGCGGGTCATGCCGCCTCCCGCAGCCGGTCGGCGAAGGCGAGCAGCCGTGCGTACTGCTCGGACAGCCCTGCCGGTCCCCCGTCGGGGTCCTTGAAGTAGAAGCCGAGCTCGGGCAGCGGCCCGGAGAGGCCGGCTTGGTGGGCGCGGGCGACGAGCCGGGCGAGGTCGAGGACGAGGGGCGCGGCGAGCGCGGAGTCGCAGCCCTGCCAGATGGTCTGGAGGATCATGCGGGAGCCGAGGAAGCCGTCGAAGGCGATGTGGTCCCAGGCGGTCTTCCAGTCGCCGAGCGCGGGGACGTCGTCGATGTGGACCCGGCCTTCGGGCACGGCGCCCAGCACATCGGCGAGGACGCGTTCTTTGCCTGCGTTCTTGGCGGCGGCTGCCGCCGGGTCGGCCAGCGCTGCTCCGTCTCCGCCGCCCAGGAGGTTGGCGCCGGACCAGGCCCGTACGGACAGGGCGCGGTGCACGAACATCGGGGCGAGCACGGAGCGGAGCAGCGTCTGGCCTGTCTTGCCGTCCCGGCCCGCGTGGGGAAGTCCGCTGGCCGCGGCGGCGTCGGCGAGGGCTGGGGTGTGCAGCCCGGTGGAGGGGGTGAAGTTGATGTAGGGGCTGTGGGTGCGCAGGGCCGCGGCGGCGTACAGGGAGCTGGGGGCGAGTCGTTCGGCGTCGGGTGCGGGCGGGGCCTCGGTGGAGGCGACGTTGAGGACGACGACGCGGGCGAGTCGGCGGCGCCTGCGGAAGTCGTCGATGTCGTGGGCGAAGGCGGCGATGAGCTCTTCGTCGGTGCGGGTGTCGCCGGACTGGGGTCCGCCGGGGCGTATGTCGTGGTCGGCGGCGGTGAGTTCGCCGCGTACGGCGGCTGCGAGGGTGTGCGGGAGGACGCCTTGGGCGGTGAGCTCTTCGGCGCGTTTGGGCAGGGGGCAGCAGTCGGTGTCGTGGCCGCCGAAGACGAGTGAGGGCAGGGCGGGCAGCGGGGTGCGGGCGAAGGGCTGGGTCTCGGTGACCATGCCGGTGGGCGGGTGGAGTCCGGCGGTGACGGCCGCGCAGCCGGCGACGGCGGTGGTGGCTACGGAGCCGCGTGCTCCGATGAGCCAGACTCCGGTCCGTTCGGTCCGTTCGGTCCGTTCGGTCCGTTCGGTCCGTTCGGTCCGTTCGGTGTCTTCGCTGGGTCCGGTGCGGGTGGTCGTTCTGTCGGCGGACACGGGCTGCCTCCCTGCCGTGGGGTGGGGTGGAGACGGCGGGCGGGGGGTACGGCGCCGCCCCGCCCGCCGCCGGCTTGCGGGCCCTAGGAGGGGAGCTCCTTGAGCTGGATGTTGCGGAAGGACACATGGTCGTCGGCGCCGTGGTTCTGGATGCCGATGTAGCCGTCCTTCAGGCTGCGTGCGGGGTCGGCGTTGGTGAAGTCGTTGATCTTGGCACCGTTGAGGAAGATCTGGAGGCGTTCGCCCTGGACCTTGATCTCGTAGCTGTTCCACTGGCCGGGCGGCCGCAGGACGCGGTCGCGGGCTTTCAGGTCGGCTGATTTGAAGCCGTAGACGGCGCCGGTGGTGCGGTCGGGTGCGTCGGTGGCGTCGATCTGGATCTCGTAGCCCTTGTTCACGGCGGACCAGGGGTCGTCGGAGGCGGGGAATCCGACGAAGACGCCGGAGTTGTCGTCGCCCTGCATCTTCCAGTCGAGCTTGAGGGAGTAGGCGTTGAGCTCCTTGGCCTGGTACCAGAGCATGCCCATGCCGCCTTGGGAGCGCAGCTCGCCGTCGACGACGTCGAAGCCGCCGGGTCCGGCCTGCTTCCAGCCTTCGAGGGTGTGTCCGTTGAACAGGTCGCGGTAGCCGGTCTTGGGCCTGCAGTCGGCTGTGACCTGTCCGGAGGCGTAGCGCAGTCCGCCGAGGAGGTGTGCGCGGAAGGCGGGCTCGGCGTAGGACTCCTTGGTGTGGCCGCCGCCGGTGTAGAAGGCGCGGCCGCCTTGGTAGGTCTGGCACCAGGCGATGGGGTGGTCGCCCTTCATGGCGCCGCCCTCGTAGGTGGTCTCGTCGAGGGTGGCGAGGACGCGGGCCTGGGCACGTGGGTTGGTGCGGTAGTTGTACCACTCGTCGGTGCGCTGCCATGCCGTGTCGAGGTGGGCGGTGGCGGGGTGGGCGGGGTCTTCGACGCGTACGGTGGCGGGCTGGATGTGCGGGTGGGACTGGAAGTAGGCGCCGACGAGCCCGCCGTAGAAGGGCCAGTCGTACTCGGTGTCTGCTGCGGCGTGGACGCCGAGGTAGCCGCCGCCGGTGGCGACGTAGTTCTCGAATGCCTTCTGCTGGTCGGCGTTGAGCACGTCGCCGGTGGTGGAGAGGAAGACGACGGCGTCGTAGCGGGCGAGGTTGCCGGTGGTGAACTGGGCCGCGGTCTCGGTGGCGTCGACGGTGATGTCGCTGTCCTTGCCGAGTTCCTTGAGGGCGGCGACGCCGGCGGGGATGGAGTCGTGGCGGAAGCCTGCGGTCTTGGAGAAGACGAGGACGCGTTTGGCGGTGCGGTCGACGGGGGTGTTGGAGAGTTCGAAGTCGTCGACGTCGTAGAGGGCGCCGGCGCCTCCCTTGAAGACGAGGAAGAGTTCGGTGGTCTTCTTGGGCACGGCTCGCAGGGGTACGTCGATGTCCTGGAAGGTCTCCCAGCCGCCGGTGACGGGGACGGGCGCGGAGCCGAGGAGGGGGCCGGCGGCGGAGCCGGTGCGTACTTCGAGGAAGCCGCCGGCGCCGCCGGAGGATATGCGGGCGGTGAGCTTGGTGGTTCCGGTGAGGTTGTAGGGCTTGAAGGAGATCCAGTCGCCGTTGTGGATGTCGCCGACGGTCTTGCCGCCGTTGGCTGTGGGCTTGTTGTAGGTCTTGACGCCGGCGGAGCCGGTGTAGTGCTCGGCCTGTCGGTGGCGGGGCTGGAGCTGGGCCTGGTCGTGGCTGGTCAGTGCGGCTTGGCCGCCGCCTCCGCCGTCGGTGTACTCGGCGTCGAAGACTCCGAAGATGTTGGCGTTGGGGTCGTGGCCGCCGTCGGAGGAGGTCTTGATGGCGCCGGTGCAGCCGTTGGCGGAGGTGACGGGGTGGCCGTGGCTGTCGTGGCCGAGGATGTAGGTGACTTTGACCTTGGCGCAGTCGATGGTTCCGTCTTCGGGGTCGGTGACCTTGACCTTGAAGGGTATGTCGTCGCCGAAGCTGAACAGCGCTCCTTCGGCGGGGAGTTCGAGGGTCACTTTGGGGGCGGTGTTGCCGACGACGACGTGGACGCCGGCGGAGCCGGTGCGGCCGGTGGGGTCCTTGGCGGTGACGGTGGCGGTGTATGTGCCGTTCTTCTTGTAGGTGTGGGTGGGGTTGGCCTGGGTGGAGGCAGTGCCGTCGCCGAAGTCCCAGGCGTAGGAGAGGGCGTCGCCGTCGGCGTCGCTGGTGCCGGCGGAGGAGAAGGCGACGCGCAGGGGTGCGGTGCCGGAGGTCTTGTCAGCTGCGGCTTCGGCGACGGGGGAGCGTCCGCCGGTGGCGTTCTCGATGCGGTAGAGGCCGGAGTTCTCGTCGCCGCCGAACCAGGCGGTGCCGTAGTCGAGTACGTACAGGGCGCCGTCGGGGCCGAAGGCCATGTCCATGACCTGGGTGCCGGTCCAGGGGACGGGGTTGATGCTCTGGACGGCGCCGTCTTCGCGTTGTTCGATGCGCTTGATCCAGCGTCGGCCGAATTCGCCGGCGAAGAAGTCTCCGTCGTAGGCCTCGGGGAATTTCACCGGGGAGGGGTTGGAGGCGTCGTAGCGGTAGACGGGTCCGCCCATGGGCGATTCGGAGCCGTCGCCGAGTTCGGGGACGGAGTTGCCGTTGTAGGGGAGCCATGCCTTCTGGGCGGGCGGCAGGTCGGCGAGTCCGGTGTTGTACGGGGAGTCGTTCTTGGGGGCGGCGCAGTCGAAGGCGGCGCCGGAGGTCTTGGTGGCGAAGTCGTAGTCGATGTAGGCGTCGTTGTCGCCGGCGCAGTAGGGCCAGCCGTAGTTGCCGGGGCCGGTGACGCGGGCGAACTCGACTTGTCCCGCCGGGCCGCGTTGCGGGTCGGCGGCTGCGGCGTCGGGGCCGTAGTCGCCTACGTAGACGATGCCGGTCTTCTTGTCGACGCTGAAGCGGAAGGGGTTGCGGAAGCCCATGGCGTAGATCTCGGGGCGGGTCTTGGCGGTGCCGGGGGCGAAGAGGTTGCCTTGGGGGATGGTGTACGTCGCGTCGTCGTCGACTTTGATCCGCAGGATCTTGCCGCGGAGGTCGTTGGTGTTGCCTGAGGTGCGGCGGGCGTCGTAGGCGGGGTTGCGGCCGGGGCGTTCGTCGATGGGGGTGTAGCCGTCGGAGGCGAAGGGGTTGGAGTCGTCGCCGGTCGACAGGTACAGATTGCCCTGGGCGTCGAAGTCGATGTCGCCGCCGACGTGGCAGCAGATGCCGCGGGTGGCGGGGATGTCGAGGATCTTCTTCTCGCTGGCGTTGTCGAGGGTGCCGTCGGCTTTGAGGACGAAGCGGGAGAGGCGGTTGACGCCGTCGTACTTCGCGAAGTCCGCGGGGGTTCCCTCGCTCGGGGCGTCGCCCGCGGGGGTGTTCAGCGGGGGCGCGTAGTAGAGGTAGAGGGCGCGGTTCTGTGCGAACTTCGGGTCCAGGGCGATGCCTTGGAGGCCTTCCTCGTCGTGGGTGTAGACGGGGATCGTGCCGACGACGCGGGTGTTGCCGGCGGCGTCGGTCATGCGCAGTTCGCCGTTGCGGGAGGTGTGCAGCACGCTGCGGTCGGGGAGGACGGCGAGCGACATGGGCTCGCCGGTCTCGGCGGCGCCTTTGGCGAGGGTGACTTGCTGGAAGTCCTCGGCTGCGGGCGCGGGGTCGGGGTCGGCGGCGGCCGCGGTGTGGGGCGCGGTGAGGGCGAGGGATGTCGCGGCGAGGAGGCTGCCGGTGATCAGGGCGAGTGCTGTGCGGGCTGGGTGCCTTCTTCTGTGCACGAATGTCCTCCGGGAGTGGCCGGTCGAACGGGCGGTTTGCCGTGGGGCGCGGGGGTCGCGCTCCTTTGGCGGTGCTCGTCCCGCACCGTGCGCCGGGCTGTTCACCGTGGGATCCGGAGTGCGCCGTCACACCGGGGACCACCTATGTCCTGTACACATCAGGGACGGTAGCGGGGTTCGTCCGGGACGGAAAGGCCTTGTGGGGTAGGGAAGTTCGACTTCTTCCCGGCACAGGACAAAGGCGGGCCCGGGCAGCCCGGACCGGCCCGGCGACAGCTCTGCCGTCGGGCTCGGACCTGGCACGATGCCCTAGTCGCCGCCCGAGAAGGCCGCGTCGAAGGAGGCGGTGGGCGGGTCGAAGTCGAAACGCTTCAGGCTGGCAAGCGCTTCCGGCGCGCCGGCCAGGCGGTCCATTCCGGCGTCCTCCCACTCCACCGAGACGGGTCCGTCGTAGCCGATCGAGCGCAGCATCCGAAAGACGTCCTCCCAGGGGACATCGCCATGGCCGGCGGAGACGAAGTCCCAGCCGCGCCGCGGGTCGCCCCACGGCAGATGGGAGCCGAGCCGGCCGTTGCGTCCGTCCAGGCGGGTGCGTGCCTCCTTGCAGTCGACGTGGTAGATCCGGTCGCGGAAGTCGTAGAGGAAGCCGACGGGGTCGAGGTCCTGCCATACGAAGTGGCTGGGGTCGAAGTTGAGCCCGAAGGCGGGCCTGCGGTCCACGGCTTCCAGGGCCCGCTGGGTGGTCCAGTAGTCGTAGGCGATCTCGCTGGGGTGCACTTCGTGGGCGAAGCGCACGCCCTGGGCGTCGAAGACGTCGAGGATCGGGTTCCAGCGCTCGGCGAAGTCCTCGTATCCGCGCTCGATCATCCGCTCGGGCGCCGGCGGGAACATGGCCACCAGATGCCAGATGGCGGACCCGGTGAAGCCGACGACGGTCTGCACTCCGAAGGCGGCGGCCGCCCGGGCGGTGTCCTCGATCTCGGCGGCCGCCCGCCGCCGTACGCCCTCGGCCTCTCCGTCGCCCCAGATCCGGGCGGGCAGGATCGCCTGGTGGCGCTCGTCGATGATGGCGTCGCAGACGGCCTGTCCGACGAGGTGGTTGGAGACGGCGAAGCAGGCGAGCTGGTACTTCTCCAGCAGCGCGTGGCGCCCCGGGAGGTAGGCGGGGTCGGCGAGGGCCTTGTCGACCTCGAAGTGGTCGCCCCAGCAGGCGAGTTCGAGGCCGTCGTAGCCGAAGTCGCGGGCGAGGCGGCAGACCTCCTCGAGGGGGAGGTCGGCCCACTGGCCGGTGAACAGGGTGAAGGGTCGGGGCATCAGGGTGCCTCCTGAAGCTGCGGTACGGGCGTGTAGACGGCGTTCTTCTCCGCGCTCTCCTCGACCGCCGCGAGGACCCGCTGCACCTGGAGCCCGTCCGCGAACGAGGGTGCGGGGTCCGCTCCGGCGGCGATCGCCTCCACCAGGTCGCGGGCCTGGTGGACGAAGGTGTGCTCGTAGCCCAGGGCGTGGCCGGGCGGCCACCACGCCTTGAGGTAGGGATGCTCGGGCTCGGTGACCAGGATCCGCTTGAAGCCGGCGGAGGCGGCGGGCTCGGTGTGGTCGTGGAAGGACAGCTCGTTGAGCCGCTCCAGGTCGAAGGCGAGCGAACCGAGCTCCCCGTTGACCTCCAGCCGCAAGGCGTTCTTGCGGCCGGCCGCCATACGGGTCGCCTCGAAGGAGGCGAGCGCCCCCGACGCGAGCCGGCCGGTGAACAGCGCGGCGTCGTCGACGGTGACCGCCTCCCTGCGTGCTCCCCCGGCGGCGGTGAGTCCTGCGGACGCGCCCTGGAGGACGGGCCGCTCGCGCACGAACGTCTCCGCCAGCGCCGAGACCCCCACCAGCGGCTCGCCCGCCAGGTGCTGCGCGAGGTCGACGATGTGCGCGCCGAGGTCCCCGAGCGCGCCCGAGCCGGCGTGCTCGCGCTTCAGCCGCCAGGTGAGCGGGAACGAGGGGTCCACCAGCCAGTCCTGGAGGTAGGTCAGGCGCACGTGCCGCAGTGTGCCGAGCCGGCCCTCGGCGATCAGCCGTCGGGCGTAGGCGATGGCGGGGACGCGCCGGTAGTTGAAGCCGACCATCGCCAGCTGGCCCCGGGCCCTGGCCCGTTCGGCCGCCGCGGCCATGGCCTCTGCCTCGGCGACCGTGTTGGCGAGCGGCTTCTCGCACAGCACGTGCTTGCCCGCCTCCAGGGCCGCGATGGAGATCTCCGCATGGCTGTCCCCCGGGGTGCAGACGTCGACGAGCTGCACGTCGTCGCGGGCGATCAGGGAGCGCCAGTCGGTCTCCGCGGCGGCCCAGCCGTGCCGGTCCGCCGCGGCCCGCACCGCGGCCGCGTCACGGCCGGCGACGGCGGCGAGGACCGGCCGCATCGGCAGGTCGAAGACGCGTCCCGCGGTGCGCCACCCCTGCGAGTGGGCGGCGCCCATGAACGCGTATCCGACCATGCCGACGCCCAGTGTCGGCGGTGCGGCCTCGCTGTCCCGTGATTCCATACGGATTCCTCCTCGTCGATGGCTCGGTGGGGGCGGGCGCTCCGGTCAGCTGAAGCCGGTGGGCAGGTACTCGTCGACGTTCTCCTTCGTCACGACGGCCGAGTAGAGGGTGATGGAGGCGGGGATCTCCAGTTCGGCCATCCCGCCGACGCCCTTGCCCTGTCCGAGCGCCCGGGCCAGGTCGATGGCGGAGGCGGCCATGGTCGGCGGGTACAGGACGGTGGCCTTGAGCACGCCGTCGTCGGCCTTGATGGCGTCCATCGCGGACTTGGCGCCGGCGCCGCCGACCATGAGGAAGTCCTTGCGGCCGGCCTGGGCGATGGCGCGCAGCGCGCCGACGCCCTGGTCGTCGTCGTGGTTCCACAGCGCGTCGAACTGCTTCTGCGCCTGGAGCAGCTGCGCCATCTTCGCCTGGCCGGACTCGACGGTGAACTCGGCGGCCTGGCGGGCGACCTTCTGGATGTTGGGGTAGTTCTTCAGGGCGTCGTCGAAGCCCTGGGTGCGCTGCTTGGTCAGCTCCAGGTTGTCCATCCCGGCCAGCTCGATGACCTTGGCGTTCGGCTTGTCCTTGAGCTGCCGGCCGATGTAGTCGCCGGCGTTGAGGCCCATGCCGTAGTTGTCGCCGCCGATCCAGCAGCGGTAGGCCTGCGGCGAGGCGAAGACCCGGTCGAGGTTGACGACGGGGATGCCGGCCTTCATGGCCTGCAGTCCGATCTGGGTCATCGCCTTGCCGTCGGCGGGCAGGATGACCAGGACGTCGACCTTCTTGTTGATGAGGGTCTGGACTTGGCCGATCTGGGCGGCGGTGTCGTTGGAGCCCTCGGTGATCTCGAGGGTGACCTCGGAGTACTTCTTGGCGCGTGCCTTGGCGTTCTCGTTGATGGCGTTGAGCCAGCCGTGGTCGGCCTGGGGGCCGGCGAAGCCGATGGTGACGGGCTTGCCCGGCTTGTCGTCGGCGGGGGCGTTGTTCGTCGCCGGCTCCTGCTTGTCGGGCTCGTTGCTGGTGCAGGCGGTGAGCAGGGCGCCGGCGGAGACGGCGGCGGTGCCGAAGAGCAGTCCTCTGCGGCTGGTGGCTGGGCTTTGTGGCATGGCGGATCAACCCTTCGGCTGGGCGGGGTGCGAGGTGGGTGCGGGGCCGGCGTGGGGGGGTTCGGGTTGTGCGGAAGTCGGGGGCGCGGGGGGTGCGTCGGGGGGTGTGCGGGTCAGTGCTCGCTGCCGCGCAGGGTGCGGTGCTGCACCAGGACGGCGGCGACGATGATCGCGCCCTTGGCGATCTGCTGGACGGCGCTCTCCAGGTTGTTGAGCGCGAAGATGTTGGTGATGGTGGTGAAGACGAGGACGCCGAGCACGGAGCCGACGATGGTGCCGCGTCCGCCGCTGAGCAGGGTGCCGCCGATGATGGCCGCGGCGATGGCGTCGAGTTCGTAGAGGTTGCCGTTGGTGTTCTGTCCGGAGCCGGCCAGGACGATGAGCATGAAGGCGGCGATTCCGCAGCACAGGCCGGACAGCAGATAGAGGTAGAGCCGCTGGCGGCGTACGTCGATGCCGGCGAGGCGGGCGGCTTCCGCGTTGCCGCCGACGGCGACGGTGCGTCGGCCGAAGGTCGTGCGGTTCAGCAGCAGCCAGCCGACGGCGGTCACGGCGGCGAAGACGAGGACCAGCGGTGGGATGCCCAGGAGGTAGGCGTCCTTGACGCCGAGGTCGAGGACGGAGTCCACGGTCACGATCTGCGTCTTGCCGTCGGTGATCTCAAGAGCCAGTCCGCGGGCGGCGGCGAGCATCGCGAGCGTGGCGATGAACGGGACCATCCCGCCGTAGGCGATGAGCAGGCCGTTGACCAGTCCGCAGCCCAGTCCCACCACGACGGCGGTGAACAGGATGCCCGCGAAGCCGAACTCCTGCGTGGCCAGCGTCGTGGCCCACACGGAGGCCAGGGCGACGATCGCGCCGACCGACAGGTCGATGCCGCCGCTGGTGATCACGAAGGTCATGCCGACGGTGACGACGCCGATGACGGATGCCTGGGTGAGGACCAGCTGGAGATTGCCGGCGTCGAGGAACTCGTCGGGCTTGGTGACGCCGCCGACGGCGACCAGTACGGCGAGGACGCCCAGCAGCGACAGATTGCGGACGTCGGCGCGCAGTCCGAGGGCGCGGCGGCGTCCTGTGTCCGGCGGTGCGGGCTTCGCGGTGGGCGCCGGCGCGTCCTGCTGCGCCGGAGATGCTGGCTGCGTCATGCCGTCGGGCTCCCTTCCATCACAAGGTCGAGTACGCGGTGCTCGTCCAGCTCGCGGGCGGGCGCGGTGTGCACGACGCTGCCCTCGCGCAGCACCAGCACCCGGTCGGCCAGGCCCAGGACTTCGGGCACCTCGCTGGAGACGAGCAGTACGGCGAGGCCCTCGTCGGCGAGCCGGCGGATCACGGCGTACAGCTCGGCGCGCGCGCCGACGTCGACGCCGCGGGTGGGCTCGTCCAGCAGCAGCACCCGGCAGCCGCGCAGCAGCCAGCGCGCCAGGACGGCTTTCTGCTGGTTGCCGCCGGACAGGGTGCGGATGCGGGCGTCGGGGTCGTCGGGCCGCATGGACAGCTCCCTGGCGGCCCGGTGGGCCTCCGCGCGCTCGGCGCGGCGGTCGAGCCAGCCGCCGGCGGAGAACCGGGAGAGGGTGGCCAGGGAGACGTTGCGGGTGACGGACTCCAGCATCAGCAGCCCCTGCGCCTTGCGCTCCTCGGGGGCGAGGCCGATGCCGGCGCGGACGGCGGCGCGGACGCTGCCGGGGCGCAGCGGGACCCCGTCGACCAGGACGCGGCCCGCGCTCGGCCGGCGGGCGCCGTAGATCGTCTCCAGGATCTCGGAGCGGCCGGAGCCGACGAGTCCGGCCAGGCCGACGATCTCTCCGGGGCGCAGCTCCAGGTCGAGGGGGGCGAACTCGCCGTCCCGGCCGAGTCCTTCGACGCTCAGCACCGGCGCCGCGGCGAGGTCGCCGGGCGGCTCGGCGGGCCGGTCGGGGAAGACGTACTCGACGTTGCGTCCGGTCATCATGGCAACGATGTCGCGGGTGGGCGTGTCCTTGGCGGGGAGGCCGACCGCGACCGCCCGGCCGTCCTTGAGGACGGTGACCCGGTCGCCGATTCGCCGGATCTCCTCGAGCCGGTGGGAGATGTAGACGACGGCGACGCCGTCCGCGGTCAGGTCCGCGACGATGCGGAAGAGGTTGTCGACCTCGTCGGGGTCGAGTGCGGCGGACGGCTCGTCCATGACGATGAGGCGTACGTCGTGGGAGAGCGCGCGGGCCATGGAGACGATCTGCTGCTGGGCGGCGGACAGGTCGCCGACCCGGCGGGCGGGGTCGATCTCCCGGTGGCCCAGTCGTCTCAGCAGCTGGGCGGCGGCCGACCTGGCCTGGTGGGTGCGTACGACGAAGCCGGCGGTGGTCGGCTCGTGTCCGAGGTAGACGTTCTCGGCGACCGAGAGGTCCTCGACGAGGTCGAGCTCCTGGTAGATGGTGGCGATGCCGAGCCGCATGGCGGCGATGGGCGACCCCAGCACGACGCTCTCGCCGCGCCAGGCGATCTGTCCGCCGTCGGGCCGGTGGGCCCCGGCGAGGACTTTGATCAGGGTGGACTTGCCGGCGCCGTTCTGGCCGAGGAGGCAGTGGACTTCGCCGGGCTGGACTTCGAGGTCCACGCCGTCGAGGGCGCGGACGCCGGGGAAGGACTTGGTGATGTGGGACATGGTGAGCAGAGGCGGTGCTGGTGCCATGGCGGATCCCCTCGGCGGGTGCGGCCGGTGAGCGGGCAGGGTGGAACCAGGGGTGCGCGGTGTGCGGTGGTGCGGGCGGTGCCGTCGTTCGCGAGGGGCCGGGCTGGCCGGTCCCTCGGCGCAGGGGTCAGGCCGGGGAGAACAGATGGTCGCTGATGAGCCGGGCCGCGCCGATCACTCCGGCGGTCGGGCCCAGCTCGCCCAGGACGATGGGGAGGTTGCCGGTGGCCAGCGGCAGGGACTGGCGGTAGACCTGGGTGCGTACGCTGGCGAGGAGGGTGTGGCCGAGGCCGGTGACGCCGCCGCCGATGACGACGAGTCCTGGGTTGAAGAAGCTGACGAGCGAGGCGATGACCTGGCCGACGCGGTTGCCGCCCTCGCGGATGAGGGCGAGCGAGGCGCGGTCGCCGGCGGCGGCCGCGGCCGCCACGTCGACGGCGGTGAGCCGGCCGGACGCCTCCAGGCGGGCGGCGAGCTCGGCCGACTGGCCGGTGCGGGCCGCCTCCTCGGCGTCGCGGGCGAGCGCCGCGCCGCTGAAGTGGGCTTCCAGGCAGCCTCGGTTGCCGCAGGCGCAGGCGCGGCCGTCCGGCGCGACCTGGATATGGCCGATGTCGCCGGCGCTGCCGGTCGTGCCGCGGTAGACCTCGCCGCCGACGACGATGCCGCAGCCAATGCCCGTGCCGATCTTGACGCAGAGGAAGTCGCCGACGGAGCGGGCGACGCCCGCGTGCTGCTCCCCCATCGCCATCAGGTTCACGTCGTTGTCGACCATGACCGGGCAGCCGAGGTCCTGGCTGAGGGCCTCGCGGACCGGGAAGCCGTCCCAGCCGGGCATGATCGGCGGCGCGACGGGCACGCCCTCGGGGTAGCGGACGGGGCCGGGGACGCCGATGCCGGCGCCGTCGAAGCCCTCGGCGAGTCCGGACGCCTTGAGTTTGGCCGCCATCGACAGGACCTGCTCGAAGACCGCGACCGGGCCTTCGCGTACGTCCATCGGGTGGTTGAGGTGGCCGAGCACTTCGAGCTCGGCGTTGGTGACGGCCACGTCGACGGAGGTCGCGCCGATGTCGACGCCGAGGAAGCGCAGCGCGGGCGCGAGCCGGATGTTGTGGGAGCGGCGCCCGCCCCGTGAGGCGGCGAGGCCGTCGGCGACGACGAGCCCGGTCTCCAGCAGCCGGTCGACCTCGACGGCCAGCTTGGAACGGGACAGGTCCACCTGATCGCCCAGCTGGGCACGGGAGTTGGGTCCGCTGTCGCGCAGCAGCCGGAGCAGCCGCGCCTGATGCGCGTTCGCGGGTCGCGCCGTCATTCGTCTCACGTGCCCCTCCCTCCCGTGGCCTGCGGAATGGGGGATCCCATTCGGCCGTTCGTCGGGCGTTCGAGGGGAACGTAGCAGCGCTTTCTCCAACTGGGAAGAACTTGAGCGGAGTTCCGGCACAACTTTCCCCACACCCGGGACAAAGCCTCGGAGAGGGCCGCGCGTTGGGGCCCGGAGCCTTGACGCGTCGGTGGTCCAGTCCTATCGTCACGCACCGGCCGGAGCGCCCTCACCCACCAGGCCGCCCCTCACCCGCCGATCGGAGGGCCCTCACTCGCCGGCCGGAGCACCCTCACCCGCCAGGCCGCGCCTCACCCGCCGATCGGAGGGCCCTCACCCGCCGGACCGCCTCACCCGCCGGACTGGCCCTCGAGGTACGCCTTGCGGGTGTGCTCGGTGTGCGCGCGCATGACCTGCGCCGCGCGGGACTCGTCGCGGGCCGAGATCGCCGCGAGCAGCGCGCGGTGCTCGATCCAGGGCTGCCTGCCGCGCTGCCGGGCCGCCGGCGCGCAGTGCCAGCGCACCCGCCGGTCCACCTGCGCGGCCAGGTCGGCCAGGACGAGGTTGCCGGCGAGGTCCATCACCTGGGCATGGAACGCGGCGTCGGTCGCGAGCGCCAGGTCCACGTCGTCGTCCGCGACCGCCTGCTCGCCCCTGGCGCACACCTCCTCCAGCGCGGCGATGCCCGCGGAGCCGGAGTTCGCCGCGGCCAGCCGGGCCGCCTCGGCCTCCAGGAGCGTGCGGACGGACAGGAGCTGCTCCGCCTCCGCCTCGGTCGGCTCGTGGACGAACGCGCCCTGGGCGGGGCGCAGATCGACCCACCCCTCGGTGTTCAGCCGCTGCAGCGCCTCGCGGACGGGCTGGCGGGAGACGCCGAGATGGCCGGCGAGCTCGCTCTCGACCAGATGCTGGCCGGGGCGCAGCGCACGGTTCGCGATCAGCTCCAGCAGCGCCTCGTAGACCCGCTCGCGCAGCGGACCGGGCCGTTCCAGCTTGGGCACGGCTCCCTGCGGCAGTCCTGCGGACACCATCACGGTCCCCCTCAAGGGCTGAGGCCGAGGCGAATTGGCTATCGTCTACAGTCTACCGAGCCCGTCCCGGGCCGCGTCGGCCCGCGCGTCTTTCGCCGGACCGCCGCCAGCAGCCCGCCGCGCCGCCCGCCCCTCCTCGCGGGCCGGCGGCCCGCCCCCGCCAGGCTGCCCCCTCCCTCTCAGCCCCCTCACGCCCCTCCCCTCTCCGGCCCTGTCGTCGAGGTCTTGCCATCACCAGCGTGTTTACGCAAACATATCCGGTGAGGTACGGCTCCCCCACCGCCGCGCCACACCTCCACCGCGCACTCCCCCTTCAGCACAGGAGCAGCAGCACATGCCCGTTCTTCAGATCGACGACGGCGGATTCCGCCTCGACGGCGAACCCTTCCGGCTCCTGTCCGGCGGGCTGCACTACTTCCGCGTCCACCCCGCGCAGTGGGTCGACCGGCTCCGCAAGGCCCGCCTCATGGGCCTCAACACCGTGGAGACGTACGTCCCCTGGAACCTCCACCAGCCCCGGCCGGACGCCTTCCGCCTGGACGGCGCGCTCGATCTGCCCGGCTTCCTCGACCTCGCCGCCGCCGAGGGGCTCCACGTCCTGCTCCGCCCCGGCCCGTACATCTGCGCCGAATGGGAGGGCGGCGGACTGCCCTCCTGGCTGCTGGCCGAGCCCGGCATCCGGCTGCGGACCCGAGACCCCCGGTTCCTCGCGGCGGTCGACGACTACTTCGCCCGGCTCCTGGCCCCGCTCCAGAGCCGCCTCGCCACGAACGGCGGTCCGGTGCTCGCCGTGCAGGTGGAGAACGAGTACGGGGCCTACGGCGACGACACCGCCTATCTGGAGCACCTCGCCGGCTCGCTCCGCCGGTTCGGGGTGGACGTCCCCCTGTTCACCTGCGACCAGCCCGTCGACCTGGAGCGCGGCGCGCTGCCGGGGGTCCTCGCGACGGCCAACTTCGGCAGCCGCTCCGCCCAGCACCTCGCCGCTCTGCGCGCGCACCAGCCGGACGGCCCCCTGCTGTCGACCGAGTTCTGGATCGGCTGGTTCGACCGCTGGGGCGGGCCCCATGTGGTCCGCGACCCCGACCAGGCGGCGCGGGAGCTGGACGAGCTGCTGGCGACCGGGGCGTCGGTCAACTTCTATATGTTCCACGGCGGCACGAACTTCGGCTTCACCAACGGCGCCAACGACAAGCACACCTACCGGCCCACCGTCACCTCCTACGACTACGACGCGCCCCTGGACGAAGCCGGCGACCCCACCGCGAAGTTCGCCGCCTTCCGGGAGATCATCGCCAAGTACGCGCCGGTCCCCGCCGAGCCCGTGCCCGCGCGCGCGGCCAGACTCGCCCTCCCCCGCGTCCCGTTGACGCACAGCGCCGGCCTGCTGGAGTGCGCTCCAGCGCTCGGGGACGCCGTCGAGTCCCCGTACCCGCTGACGATGGAGCAGCTCGGGCAGGACTTCGGGTTCGTCCTGTACGAGAGCGTCCTGCCGGCCGCGGGGCCCGCGCTCCTGGAGATCGAGCAGGTGCGCGACCGTGCGCAGGTCTTCCTCGACGGGCAGCCCGTCGGGGTCCTGGAGCGGGAGAGCCACGAGCACGCCCTCGCCTTCCGCGTGCCGCGCGCCGGCAGTGTGCTGAGCCTGCTCGTGGAGAACCAGGGGCGCGTCAACTACGGGCCCGGCATCCACGACCGCAAGGGCCTGCCCGGCGCGGTCCTGCTGGACGGCGCGGAGCTCGCCGGATGGACCAGCCGGCCGCTGCCGCTGACCTCCCTGGAGGAGGTTCCGTTCGCCGCCGCGCCGAGGGCGCCGATCGGTCCGGCGTTCCACCGCGGCCGCTTCGAGCTGACCGAGGCGGCGGACACGTTCCTCCACCTCGACGGCTGGACCAAGGGCAACGCGTGGATCAACGGCTTCGCGCTCGGCCGCTACTGGTCCCGTGGACCGCAGCGGTCCCTGTACGTCCCCGCCCCCGTGCTGCGCGCGGGCGCCAACGAGATCGTCGTCCTCGAGCTGCACGCCGCGCACCGCGCTCGTACCGTCGACTTCCGGGAGGCGCCCGACCTCGGCCCGACCGAGGAGTAGGGCGGTCGCTCGCCAGGGCGGCATGCACGACACAGCGGCCGGGCGCCGGCCTCGGGGCCGGCGC
>NZ_JBFAYB010000048.1:0-64227 GCF_040681075.1 Streptomyces sp. NPDC051907
CCCTCGTCTCCTCCCGCGACCGCGTGCTGCCCGGCGAGGACCCGGACGCCGCCGCCGTCCTCGAGGACGTCTTCCGCCGGCGCGGCATGAACGTCATGGCCCGCTCGCGCGCCGAGTCCGCCAAGCGCGTCGGCGACCGGGTCGAGGTCACCCTCGCCGACGGCCGGGTGATCTCCGGCACGCACTGTCTGATGGCGGTCGGCGCGATCCCGAACTCGGCCGGGATGGGGCTGGAGGAGGCGGGCGTACGGCTCAAGGACTCCGGCCACATCTGGACCGACAAGGTCTCCCGCACCTCCGCGCCCGGCGTCTACGCCGCGGGCGACGTGACCGGCGTCTTCGCCCTCGCGTCCGTGGCGGCGATGCAGGGGCGCATCGCGATGTACCACTTCCTGGGCGACGCGGTGCAGCCGCTGAACCTGAAGACCGTCTCCTCGAACGTCTTCACCGACCCGGAGATCGCGACCGTCGGCTACAGCCAGGCGGACGTGGACGCGGGCAAGATCGACGCCCGTGTCGTCAAGCTGCCGCTGCTGCGCAACCCGCGCGCCAAGATGCAGGGCATCCGGGACGGCTTCGTCAAGATCTTCTGCCGGCCGGGCACGGGGATCGTGGTGGGCGGCGTGGTCGTCTCGCCGCGGGCGAGCGAGCTGATCCATCCGATCTCGATCGCGGTCGACAACAATCTGACGGTGGAACAGATCGCAAACGCTTTCACCGTGTACCCCTCTCTGTCGGGCTCGATCGCAGAGGTGGCACGTCAGTTGCACACCCGGAAGGCGACCGGCGAGGGGTGAAACCGGGCGTAAACCCGAAGAACCCCGGGCACTCCACGCACGGAGCGATCAACTAAGGGGCCGCCCATACCACTTGGCGGCCCCTTGTATGCACAACTTCTGTTATTCGGCGCATAGTGCTGAAAACTATCGGGCGGTCAGGTTACTGTCAGTTTCGTGTTCGCTGCAGAACGTCGCCAATTGATCCTCGAAATGGTGCGTGCCAACGGGGCCGTGTCGCTCCGTGAGCTCGCCCGCGTCGTCCAGACCTCAGAAGTGACCGTACGGCGGGACGTGCGGGCACTGGAGGCAGAAGGACTCCTCGACCGCCGGCACGGCGGTGCGGTACTGCCGGGCGGCTTCACGCGGGAGTCCGGCTTTCCGCAGAAATCCTTGTCCGCGACCGCGGAGAAGACGGCCATCGCCGACCTCGCCGCGAGCCTCGTCGAAGAGGGCGAGGCCATCGTGGTCGGCGCCGGGACGACCACGCAGGAGCTGGCTCGCCGGCTCGCTCGGGTGCCCGGACTGACCGTGGTCACCAACTCGCTGCTGGTGGCCCAGGCGCTGGCCCACGCCAACCGGGTCGAAGTCGTCATGACCGGCGGCACCCTGCGCGGCTCCAACTACGCGCTGGTGGGCAGCGGCGCGGAACAGTCGCTGCAAGGGCTGCGGGTGTCCCGCGCGTTCCTGTCCGGGAGCGGGCTGACCGCGGAGCGCGGGCTGTCCACGTCCAACATGCTCTCGGCGAGCGTCGACCGGGCGCTGGTGCAGGCGGCGGCGGAGGTGGTGGTCCTCGCAGATCATACGAAGCTGGGCACCGACACCATGTTCCAGACGGTGCCGACGGACGTGATCACCCGCCTGGTCACGGACGAGCCGCCGGGCCACGACGACCGCGCGGCCACGGAACTGCAGGCTCTGGCAGACCAGGGAGTGCAGATCGCGGTGGCGGGGTCGGGCGCGGCGCCGGGCGGCGAGGGCGTTCCGCCGGGGCGCCAGCCCCGCCGGGACGTGCCGCTCCCGGGCCAGCGCCGCACCCGCGGCGGCGGAGGCGGCCCCGGGCCGCAACTGCGCAGCGCATCGGGCGCGCTGGCGGCGGACCAGGTCTCGCCGGAACGAGCGGTCCGGGTGGCGGACCTCCGCCGCCGCTGAGGGGTACGGCGTACGGGTACGGCGTGCCCGACACTCGTGGTTGCGTGTCGGGGATGTGCTTCCGGGAGCGTCAGGCCTGGTGACGGTCGGTTCAAGGACGCCAGGCCGGTAGACGCTCCACTTCATGGCCGCCCGCGTCCGGCCCCCGCGCAGTCGTCGATCCTCGACCCGCAGGGCTCCCGGGCCCCCGCCTCCTCAGCCCGCCGGGTCCTCCGCGCGTAGGCCCCTCAGGGTCAGGCGTAGGAGTCTGTCTGCCAGCTCTCCGTCCTCCGGCGCCTGTTCCGAGGCCAGGGCGATCGCGTTCGTCAGCTGCATCAGGTCGGCGATCGAGACGTCCTCCCGTACCGCGCCGCTCCGCTGTGCCCGGAGCAGCAGGCGTTCGCCTGCCTCCCGCAGCGGGACGCTGCACTGGGCGAGCGCCGACTTCTCGTCCGTCGACGCCGACATCAGCGCCCTCGCCAGGCCCCGGTACTCGCCCGCGTGCGCGATCAGCGCGCGCAGCCAGTCGACCAGCGCGCCGCACGGCTGCTCCGCCGAGGCCAGCTCCCCGGAGTACTGGAGCAGAGACGCCAGGGCCTCCTGGAAGACCGCGTTCATCATCGCCTGGCGGGTCGGGAAGTGCCGGTACAGCGTGCCGATACCCACGCCCGAGCGGCGTGCGATCTCCTCGAGCGATGCATCGGTCCCGTGCTCGGCGAAGACGGAGCGAGCCTCGGTCAGCAGACGTTCGTAGTTGCGGCGCGCGTCCGCGCGCATCGGGCGCGCCGAGCCCGTCTCCGTGCCGGCCGCGGCCGTCGTGCCCGCCGTGCCCGTCTCCATCCGCCGACCTCCCTGAGTCCGCCCCGGGTCCAGAATGCCATCGCACACGAGCTGGAGGCGCCGCCCCCATGTCCCGTCGGCCCGTCCTCGCGCTCGCGCTGATGCTGAGCTGCCAGATGATGCTGATGCTCGACGCGACCGTCGTGAACATCGCCCTCCCCGACATCGGCCGCGACCTCGGCTTCAGCTCCGCCGGACTGTCCTGGGTGCTCAACGCCTACAGCCTCGCCTTCGGCGGGCTCCTCCTGATCGGCGGCCGCGTCGGCGACCTCGTCGGCCGCCGCCGCACCCTGATCGTCGGCGTGCTCGCCTTCACCGCCGCCTCCCTGCTCGGCGGCCTCGCCGACAGCGCGGGCGCCCTGCTCGCCGCCCGCGCCGCCCAGGGCGCCGCCGCCGCGCTCACCGCGCCGTCCACGCTCGCCCTCATCGCCACCGCCTTCGGCGAAGGCCGCGAACGCGATCGGGCGCTCGGCCTCTTCACCTCGATGGCCGCCGCCGGCTCCGCGATCGGGATGATCCTCGGCGGGGTCCTCACCGAGGCGGGGTCCTGGCGCTGGACCCTCTTCATCAACGTTCCCGTCGGGCTATTCGTCGCCGCCCTCCTCCCGGTCGCCGTCGCCGAGACGCCCCGCCGTCGCGCGCCCGGCCGCGGCGGCGTCCGCTTCGACTTCGCCGGGGCCCTGACCGGCACCGCCGGCGTCACCGCCCTCGTCTACGCCTTCATCCGCGCCGCCGACCATGGCTGGGGCGACCCTCCGGTGGCCTGGACCCTCGTCGCCGCGGCCCTGCTGCTGCCCGTCTTCCTCCTCGTCGAGCGCCGGGTCCGGCAGCCGGTCGTGCCCCTGGAGCTGTTCGCCGTACGCGACCGGGTCATCGCCTACGCGGCGATGCTGCTGGTCCCCGCCGCGATGTTCGGCGTCTTCTACTTCGACACGCAGTACTTCCAGTCCGTACGCCACTACAGCCCGCTGCGGGCCGGTCTGGCGTTTCTGCCGCTCGCCGTGGGCATCTTCGCCGCCTCCGCGCTCGCCGGCCGGCTGCTGGCCCGCCACGGCCTGAAGAAGGTCGCGGGGGCGGGGCTCGCCCTGTGCGTCGCAGGGGTGCTGTGGCAGTCCGCGCTCTCCGCGGGCAGCGGCTACTGGACCGCCCTGTTCGTCCCGCTCGCCCTCAACGGCTTCGGCGTCGGCCTGGTCTTCATGCCGCTCAGCGCCCTCATCCTCACCGGCGTACGCCCCGGGGAGGCGGGCGCGGCCTCGGGGATGATGCAGACGATGCAGCAGGTCGGCGGCGCCCTGGGGCTCTCCGCGCTGGTGACCGTGTACGGCGGCGCGGTGCGGGCGGACGGAGGCGCCGGGCCGCACGCGATGGCCCAGGGCTTCTCCGCGGGGCTGCTGGCCGCGGCGGCCTTCATGGCCGCCGCGCTCGCCCTCGTCCTGCTCTCCCGGGTGGGCATACGGGTGGGGCCCGCTCGTTGAGATGCGACGAGCGGGCCCCACACGCGGGTACGGCAGGACGTCAGTCCCTGACGGCGTCAGTTCTCGACGGCGTCAGTCCCTGGCGGCGTCAGTCCTTGATCTCGCAGATGGTGGCGCCGGAGGTGAGGGACGCGCCGACTTCGGCGGAGAGGCCCTTGATGGTTCCGGAGCGGTGGGCGTTGAGGGGCTGTTCCATCTTCATGGCTTCGAGGACGACGACGAGGTCGCCTTCGTTGACCTGCTGGCCCTCCTCGACCGCGACCTTGACGATCGTGCCCTGCATGGGCGAGGCGAGGGTGTCGCCGGAGGCGGCGGGGCCGGACTTCTTGGCGGCGCGGCGCTTGGGCTTGGCGCCGGCGGCGAGGCCGGTGCGGGCGAGCGTCATGCCGAGGGAGGAGGGCAGGGAGACCTCGAGCCGCTTGCCGCCGACCTCGACGACGATGGTCTCGCGGCCTGCCTCGTCCTCGTCTTCCTGGCCGGGCACGGCGAAGGGCTTGATGTCGTTGACGAACTCGGTCTCGATCCAGCGGGTGTGGACCTGGAACGGGTCGGCGGTGAAGGCGGGGTCGGCGACGACGGCGCGGTGGAAGGGGATGGCGGTGGCCATGCCCTGGACGTCGAACTCGGCGAGGGCGCGGGCGGCGCGCTGGAGGGCCTGCTGGCGGGTGGCGCCGGTGACGACGAGCTTGGCCAGGAGGGAGTCCCAGGCGGGGCCGATGACGCTGCCGGTCTCGACGCCGGCGTCGAGGCGGACGCCGGGGCCGGTGGGCGGGTTGAAGGCGGTGACGGTGCCGGGGGCGGGCAGGAAGCCGCGGCCCGGGTCCTCGCCGTTGATGCGGAACTCGAAGGAATGGCCGCGGACCGGCGGGTCGTCGTAGCCGAGGGCCTCGCCGTCGGCGATGCGGAACATCTCCCGGACGAGGTCGATGCCGGTGACTTCCTCGGTGACGGGGTGCTCGACCTGGAGTCGGGTGTTGACCTCGAGGAAGGAGATGGTGCCGTCGGTGCCGACGAGGAACTCGACGGTGCCGGCGCCGACGTAGCCGGCCTCCTTGAGGATGGCCTTGGAGGCGGCGTACAGCTCGGCGTTCTGCTCGGCGCTCAGGAACGGCGCGGGGGCCTCCTCCACCAGCTTCTGGTGGCGGCGCTGGAGCGAGCAGTCGCGGGTGGAGACGACGACGACGTTGCCGTGGGAGTCGGCCAGGCACTGGGTCTCGACGTGGCGCGGCTTGTCGAGGTAGCGCTCGACGAAGCACTCGCCCCGGCCGAACGCGGCTACGGCCTCGCGGACGGCGGAGTCGTAGAGCTCGGGGACCTCTTCGAGGGTGCGGGCGACCTTGAGGCCGCGGCCGCCGCCGCCGAAGGCCGCCTTGATGGCGATGGGGAGGCCGTGCTCCTGGGCGAAGGCGACGACCTCGTCCGACCCGGAGACGGGGTCGGGGGTGCCGGCGACCAGGGGGGCGCCGGCGCGCTGGGCGATGTGACGGGCGGCGACCTTGTCGCCGAGGTCCCGGATGGCCTGCGGGGGCGGGCCGATCCAGGTCAGTCCGGCGTCGAGGACGGCCTGGGCGAACTCGGCGTTCTCCGAGAGGAAGCCGTATCCGGGGTGGACGGCGTCGGCTCCGGAGTCCTTGGCTGCCTGCAGGACCTTGGTCATGTCGAGATAGCTCGCGGCCGGGGTGTCACCGCCCAGGGCGAACGCCTCGTCGGCCGCGCGGACATGCAGAGCGTCCCGGTCCGGATCGGCGTAGACGGCTACGCTCGCGATCTGGGCGTCCCGGCAGGCACGGGCAACGCGGACAGCGATTTCGCCACGGTTGGCGATGAGCACCTTGCGCACGATGGCTCCCTCCTTGAAACAAGCTGAGTTTAGGGACTGCCGACACGGTCCTTCGACCCGTCCCCAATGGTGAGCTTGCCCACACGGAGCGTGATTCGAGGCTCGCGCAAGTCGCGAAATCCCTTGTCGCACCACGGTACGACGGGTTTCCCCTTCGCACAGTAGACCTGAGATGTGGCACAGGTCTCTGTTCGAGCGCCCAGCGACAGGCGACGTTTCTTTGTCGAGTCCCTACGAATGGCCGAATGATTCTTTGCTGTGAGACCCAGCGTGCCGCACCCCTTGTCCAGCCAACTACCCGTTAGTAGCGTTCGCGATGTCGTACGTACTTCCGGTAACTGAGGGGTGGGGGCGCCGTGCTGCGCAGACCGGTGGCCGTGGTGGCTGCGCTTGTCCTGCTGGTCGAGGCCGTCGGAATCGTGGCGATCAACGGCATCATGGCCACCTTCGTCGACAAGCAGGACATGTCCCTGGCGGGCCTGGACCCGGACGCGATGGTCACCGGCACCTGGGCGATGGGCATCGCCTTCGGGCTCTTCCTCGCGTCGTGCGCGGCGGTGCTGCTCGTGGCGGGCCTGCGCGACCGGGCCCCCGGCCGCATCGGCAAGATCATGGTGATCAGCTGCGCGGTCGTGCACGGGGTGCTGGGCGCGCTCACGGTGGGCCTGATGGGCTGGGGCGCGTTCGCCTTCATGATGACCGTGCTGGGGCTGATCGTGCTGGCGCTGCTGGGGTACGGGGACGAGGGCAAGCCGCGCGAGAGCGAGCCGCAGGACACGGCCCCCGCGAACGGGGCCGCGCCGGCCTGAGGCTGACGCGGGGTCGGGTCGGGCGAGGCGCCGTCGTAGCCGTCCGCGTACGGCGAGCCCTGCGCGCGGGGTCGGGCCGGTCGGGTCCGGTCAGGTCCAGAGGTCGGTGATCTCGTGGCCGAGCTCGCGCAGCAGCTTGCGCAGCAGCGGCAGCGAGAGCCCGATGACGTTTCCGTGGTCGCCGTCGATCGAGTCGATGAACGGCGCCGAGCGGCCGTCCAGCGTGAAGGCGCCCGCCACATGGAGCGGCTCGCCGCTCTCCACGTACACGGCGATCTCTTCGTCCGTCGGACTGCCGAAGCGCACCACCGTGGACGCGGTCGCCGAGGCGTAGTGCCCGGTGGCGGTGTCGTAGACGCAGTGCCCGGTCTGCAGGACGCCCGCGCGGCCGCGCATGGACTTCCAGCGGGCGAGGGCCTCCTCGGCGTCGGCGGGCTTGCCGAGCGCCCGCCCGTCCAGCTCCAGCACGGAGTCGCAGCCGACGACGAGCGCGCCGCTGCGGATGACGTCGGCCTTCGCGGCCACGACGGACGCCTTGGCCTCGGCGAGGGCCAGCGCCAGCTCGGCCGGGGTGGGGGCGGATACGGCGTCCTCGTCGACACCGCTGACGATGACCTCCGGGGCGAGGCCGGCCTGCCGCAGCAGGTTGAGCCGGGCGGGGGAGGCGGAGGCGAGGACGAGTCGGCGACGCTGATCGGTCATGAGGTCATCGTAGGCGGCGATCAGCGAGGCCCGACGGACAAGCCGAGAAGCCCACGGCACGTCGCCACGGATCGATCGCCGCGGATCGGTGCGCTGAGGGGTTCTGCACGGGGAGGGGGCCGGTGCGCCGGCGAGTCCGTGCGCCGGTGAGGCCCGTGCGTCGAGGAGCCTGTGCGCCGATGGGATTCGTGCGCTGACGAGACCTGTGCGCGACGAGGCCTGTGCGGTGCCGCGACTCGCGCGGCGAGGGGCCTGTGCGTTGGTAAGACCCGTGTGCCGAGGGGGCCCGTGCGTCGGCAGGTCCCGTCGTCGTCGGGACCTGCACGCTGAGGAGACCTGTGCGTCGGCGAGCCCGTGCGCCGATGAGACCCGCGCGTCGGCAAGACCCATGCGCCGATGAGACCCATGCGCTGACAAGTCCGCGCTTCGGTGAGGATCCGTCATGCCGTGCCGCCTGCGCAGCCAAAGGCTCGTCACGGTGGCGGCCGCCGTGCGGGTGGGTCAGTGGAGGCCGAGGACGAACATCGCCAGCACCATCGCCAGCGCCAGCACCAGCCCCACGCGTCGCATCATGGCCTGCGTCTCGCGCATGTCTTTGGGGGGTTCGTTCTCAGGGTCGGACCACAGCATGCCTTCGATCCTGCTGCCGCCGCGCGCGTCGCGCCTGAGTACGGGTACTCAACCGCCGTGGTTCCGATGGGTTGACTTCGGATGGCCCTCAGGTGGCCAGTAGACGCGCGAGACGATTAAACGGGTCTGGGGTTCCATTAGTAGCTCGCATCCTGCTACTGTCCTGACACGGCTTAAAGGAACTGCCAGCCCATTAGGGGGAACTCGCCATGTACCAGCACGCCCGCCGCACCGCCGTCCCGCTCGTCGTCGCCGCGCTCGGCCTCGCGCTGCTCTCCGGCACCGAGTCTTCGGCCCGGCCGACCACGAGCCAGCCGACGAGCCAGTCGAAGGCGGCGCAGTGGACCGCGGCCTGGGCCGCCTCGCCCCAGACGCCCAGCACCGGCTTCACGCCCAACTGGTCCCAGGAGGGCTTCTCGCACCAGACCGTCCGCCAGGTCGTGCGCGTCACCGAGGGCGGCGACCGGGCCCGGATACGGCTGTCCAACACCTACGGCACCTCCCCGCTGAAGATCACGGGCGCCACCATCGCCCGCACCGCCGGCGGCGCGGCCGTCGACCCCGGCTCCGTACGCCACCTCACCTTCGGCGGGAAGCGCTCGGTCGCCGTCCCCGCGCACGCGGAGCTGCGCAGCGACGCGGCGCGGCTGCCGCTGAAGCCCCTGGAGTCGGTGACCGTCACGCTCTACATCGCCGGCACCACCGGGCCCGCCACCTTCCACTCCCAGGCCTGGACCGACTCCTACCGGGCGGACGGCGACCGCCGCGCGGACCACGCGGGGAAGGCGTTCAAGGACGCGACCCAGTCCTGGTACTACCTCTCCGGCGTCGAGGTCGGCGGGGCCGCGCGGAGCCAGAAGAACGGGATCGTGCTCTTCGGGGACTCGATCACCGACGGCTTCGGCTCCACGCCGGGGGCGAACCGGCGCTGGTCGGACCGGGTCGCCGAGCTCACCCGCCGCCCGGTCGTGAACGCGGGCATCGGCGGCAACCTCGTCCTCAACGACTCGGCCTGGTACGGCGAGCGCGGCACCGCCCGCTTCGGGCGGGACGCCCTCGACCAGCCCGGCGCCTCGACCGTCGTCGTCCTGGAGGGCGTCAACGACATCGGCTTCAGCGAGACGAAGGACCAGCCCACCTACAAGCCCGCGCCGGTCGTGTCGGCGAAGGAGCTCATCGAGGGCCACCGCGCCCTGATCCGCGCGGCCCACGCGAAGGGCCTGCGCATCGTCGGCGCCACCCTGCTCCCGCTGAAGGGCTCGGACCACTGGGGCGCGAACGCGGCGAAGGTCAGCGCCGAGGTGAACGAGTGGATCCGCACGTCGGGCGAGTACGACGCGGTGGTCGACTTCGACAAGGCGATGGCCGACCCGGCCGACGCGGACCGGCTGAACCCCGCGTACGACTTCGGCGACCGGCTGCACCCCAACGACGCCGGCTACCAGCGCATGGCCGAGGAGCTGGCGCGGGTCCTCTAGACCTGCAAGCACCTCGAAGCACCTCGAAAAAACTCGAACGCCGACGGGTCCTGCCCGCCGGCGTTCGAGGTGTTCAGGAGGGGGCGTGCGCCCCCGGCACGCGCGCTAGACCGGCCAGTACGACCGCGCCCACGACCGCGGCCCCGGCTGCGGCCTCTGCGTGCGGGCGATGCGCGCCGGGTCCGACCACTGCTCCGGCAGCAGCGGCTGCCCGTCCGCGGCGGAGGCCGTCGCCGCGGCGCGCGCTTGGACCACCGCCAGTGCGGCGGCCAGCTCCTCCGGGGTGGGATTACCCCGTACGACCTTGATCACAGGGGCTCCTTACAGGGGGATGTTGCCGTGCTTCTTCGGAGGCAGGTTTTCCCGCTTCGTACGCAGCTGACGCAGGCCCTTGACGATGTGCGTCCGGGTCTCCGACGGCATGATCACCGCGTCGACGTAGCCCCGCTCGGCCGCGGTGTAGGGGTTGAGGAGCGTGTCCTCGTACTCCTGGATCAACCGGGCGCGGGTGGCCTCCTGGTCCTCGGCGGCGGCGATGGTCCGCCGGTGCAGGATGTTCACCGCGCCCTGCGCGCCCATGACCGCCACCTGCGCGGTCGGCCAGGCCAGGTTGAGGTCCGCGCCCAGGTGCTTGGAGCCCATGACGTCGTACGCGCCGCCGAACGCCTTCCGCGTGATCACCGTGATCAGCGGGACGGTCGCCTCGGCGTACGCGTAGATGAGCTTCGCGCCGCGCCGGATGATGCCGCCGTACTCCTGGTCGACGCCGGGCAGGAAGCCGGGCACGTCGACGAAGGTGATGACGGGGATGTTGAAGGCGTCGCAGGTGCGCACGAAGCGCGCGGCCTTCTCGGAGGCGTTGATGTCGAGGCAGCCGGCGAACTGCATCGGCTGGTTGGCGACGATGCCGACCGGGTACCCCTCGACACGGCCGTAGCCGGTGACGATGTTCGGCGCGAACATCGCCTGGGTCTCCAGGAACTCGCCGTCGTCCAGCACGTGCTCGATGACGGTGTGGATGTCGTACGGCTGGTTCGCCGAGTCCGGGATGAGGGTGTCGAGCTCGCGGTCTTCCTCGTTTATGCCGAGGTCCGCCTCCTCCGGGAAGGCGGGCGCCTCCGAGAGGTTGTTCGAAGGCAGGTACGACAGAAGGGACTTGACGTACTCGATCGCGTCCTTCTCGTCGCCCGCCATGTGGTGCGCGACGCCCGAGGTCGTGTTGTGGGTGCGGGCGCCGCCCAGCTCCTCGAAGCCCACGTCCTCGCCGGTGACCGTCTTGATGACGTCGGGCCCGGTGATGAACATGTGCGAGGTCTGGTCGACCATCACCGTGAAGTCGGTGATCGCGGGGGAGTAGACCGCGCCGCCGGCGCACGGGCCGACGACCAGGCTGATCTGCGGGATCACGCCGGAGGCATGCGTGTTGCGGCGGAAGATCTCGCCGTACATGCCGAGCGCGCTGACGCCCTCCTGGATGCGGGCGCCGCCGGAGTCGTTGATGCCGACGACCGGGCAGCCGGTCTTGAGGGCGAAGTCCATCACCTTGATGATCTTCTGGCCGTAGACCTCGCCGAGGGCCCCGCCGAAGACGGTGAAGTCCTGCGAGAACACAGCGATCGGGCGGCCGTCGACGGTGCCGTAGCCGGTGACGACTCCGTCGCCGTACGGACGGGTCTTCTCCAGGCCGAAGTTGGTGGAGCGGTGCCGCGCGAACTCGTCGAGCTCCACGAACGATCCCTCGTCGAGCAGCAGCTCGATCCGCTCGCGGGCGGTCAGCTTGCCCTTGGCGTGCTGCTTCTCCACCGCGCGCGCCGAGCCGGCGTGCGTCGCCTCGTCAACGCGGCGCTGAAGATCCGCGAGCTTGCCCGCGGTGGTGTGGCTGCTCTGGTTGAGCGAGAGGGCGGTCTCTTCCGGCTCGGACATCGGGATGCGGCTCCCTGGCTGGTCACGGGGTCGTCACGGGACGTTGTACGGCATTTCAGCAGGTGTCGATGCTGACTTGGCTACTGACTCGTAGCGTATCGGCGCGGATACCGTTCGGCAGTGCGGCGTTTACCACACCTAACCTGGCTTGCATGACGCCCGAGAATGCGCCCGAAGGCGCGCGCGAGAGCCGCTGGTCCGACCTCGACCGGCCGCCGCTGAACGTCCCGGCGCTCCGTCGGGCCCTGCTGCGGCCGGGCGGGCTGTGGACCTCCCTGGACGTGACGCCCGCCACCGGCTCCACCAACTCCGACCTGGCCGACCGTGCCGCCTCCCTCGAGGAGGGCGCGGTGCTCGTCGCCGAGGAGCAGACCGCGGGGCGGGGGCGGCTGGACCGGAGCTGGACGGCGCCGGCCCGCTCGGGGCTGTTCTTCTCCGTGCTGCTGCGGCCGGGGCCCACCGTCCCGGTGCACCGCTGGGGATGGCTGCCGCTGCTCGCCGGAGTGGCCTCGGCGACGGGGCTGGCGAAGGCGGCCGGGGTGGACATGTCCCTCAAGTGGCCTAACGACCTGCTGGCAAAGGTCGGCGGCGAGGAGCGCAAGGTCGGCGGCATCCTGGCGGAGCGCGCCGGCGGGGAGGCGGTGGTGGTCGGGATCGGCGTGAACGTGACGCTGCGCGAGGACGAGCTGCCCGTCCCCGCGGCGGGCTCCCTGGGCCTCGCGAACGCGGTCTCGACCGACCGGGACCCGCTGCTGCGGGCGGTCCTGCGGTCGCTGGAGCAGTGGTACGGGGACTGGCGGGCGGCCGAGGGGGACCCGGGGCTCTCGGGGCTCCAGGCGGCCTACGCGGCGGGCTGCGCGACGCTGGGCCGCACGGTGCGGGCGGAGCTGCCCGGCGGCCGGTCGCTCACCGGGGAGGCGGCGGCGCTGGACGGGGACGGCCGTCTGGTGCTCAGAGGCGAGGACGGGGAGCGGCATCCGGTCGGCGCGGGTGACATCGTGCACCTGCGGGCGGGATGAGCCAGGGTGGCCGTCCCGGACGTGAGCTAGGGCACACCTGCCGTATCGTTGAGGCGATCGAGCGACAGATCGGCAGGGCAGTGCGCAGGGAACGGGCAGGAGGCGGCTGGTGACCGTCGACGACACCACTTCCGGCGCGGGCGCGCAGCCGCCGTCGGACTCCGGTCGCGGCGGGCAGCCGCCGTCGGGCGCCACGTCTGGCGGGCAGCGGCCCTCGGACGCCGCGTCGGGCGAGCGCACGTCAGGCGAGCACACGTCGGGCGAGCGCACGTCAGGCGAGCGCGCGGCGGGCGAGCAGCCGCCGTCCGAGCCCGGATCCCACGCGACGGCGCCCTCGGCGCCCTCGGACGCGGCGCCCTACACGTCCGGCTCGTCCACCGCCACGGCGCCGTCCGTGCACCCGACGCCGCACCACGCCGTCGACCACACGGCGGAGCCGACGGACGACCCGCTCGCCATCCGGCTCGAGCAGCTGATCCTGGGCGCCGAGCGCCGCTACACCGCCTTCCAGGCCGCCCGCACGGCCGGCGTATCGATGGACCTGGCGTCCCGCTTCTGGCGGGCCATGGGCTTCGCGGACATCGGCCAGGCGAAGGCGCTGACCGAGGCGGACGTGCTGGCCCTGCGGCGGCTCGCCGGTCTCGTGGAGGCGGGCCTGCTCAGCGAGCCGATGGCGATCCAGGTGGCCCGCTCCACCGGGCAGACCACCGCCCGACTGGCCGAATGGCAGATCGACTCCTTCCTGGAAGGCCTGACGGAGCCGCCCGAGCCGGGGATGACGCGTACGGAGGTCACGTACCCCCTGGTCGAACTGCTCCTGCCGGAGCTGGAGGAGTTCCTCGTCTACGTCTGGCGCCGCCAGCTCGCGGCGGCCACGGGCCGGGTCGTCCAGGCGGCCGACGACGAGGAGATGGTGGACCGCCGCCTCGCGGTCGGCTTCGCGGACCTCGTCGGCTTCACCCGGCTGACGCGCCGGCTGGAGGAGGAGGAGCTCGGCGAGCTGGTCGAGGCGTTCGAGACAACCTGCGCGGATCTCGTCGCCGCGCACGGCGGCCGGCTGATCAAGACGCTCGGCGACGAGGTGCTGTACGCGGCGGACGACGCGGGCACGGCGGCCGAGATCGCGCTGCGGCTGATCGACGCGATGACGCAGGACGAGTCGATGCCGGCCCTGCGGGTCGGCATCGCGTTCGGCACGGTGACGACGCGGATGGGCGACGTCTTCGGCACCACGGTGAACCTGGCGAGCCGTCTGACGTCGATAGCTCCGAAGGACGCGGTCCTGGTGGACGGGGCGTTCGCCGAGGAGCTGGTACGGACGGGAGACGCGCCGGTCTCCGAGACGGAGGCGGCGGAGGAGGCGGCGACCGCGGAGAAGGAGGGCGAGGAGCCCCCCGCGTACCGCTTCGGCCTCCAGCCGATGTGGCAGCGCCCGGTCAGGGGCCTGGGCGTGGTGGAGCCCTGGCTGCTCTCGCGAAGGGACTGAGACGGCGGTCGCTCCGCGGGCGGCACGGGACGGGTCCGGGTCGCCCAGGCGGGGGTCGGGGGCGGAGCTCGAGCTCGGCGGGGGCGGGGCGCTACGGCTTCGGCCGTGCGGCATCCGGACGGGCCGAGATCGGCCCAGGGGGTCTGGGGCGGAGCCCCGGTGCGGGGAGGTCGCTACGGCTTCGCCGCGCGGCACCCGGACGGGCCCGGGTCGCCGTCAGGCTGGGTCAGGGGCGGAGCCCCCAGCTCAGCCGGAGGCCCGGTGTGGAGGGGGCGCTACGGGTTCGGCCGTGCGGCCCGGGACGGGCTGAGGTTGACCCAGCGGGGTCGGCGCGGAGCCCCCAGCACAGGGGGCGCTAGTGCGGAGGGGCGCTACAGCTTCGGCTGCGCGGACCGGGACGGGCCCGGGTCGCGCGGGCGGGGTCAGGGGCAGAGCCCCAGCTCAGCGGGCGCTAGTGCGGAGGGGTGCTACAGCTTCGGCTGCGCGGCCCCGGACGGGTCCAGGTCGCCCCGGCGGGGTCAGGGGAGCCTCAGCTCGGCGGAGGCCCGGTGCGCTATAGCCGCGCCGCACCGGACGGGCCGGGTCGCTCAGCGGGGTCGGGGCGGAGCCCCAGCTCAGCGGGCCCAGCGCGGGGGCGCTACAGCTTCCGCCGCGCCGCCCCGGACGGGCCCGTGGGCCCAGTCGGGCGCGGTCGCCCAGGCGGGGTCGGGGCGGAGCCCCAGCTCAGCAGGGCCCCGGACGGGCTGGGTCGGCCCAGCGGGGTCGGGGGCCGAGCCCCCGGTGTCGAGGGGGCGCTACAGGTTCCGACTCGCCGCGCCTATGATCCGGTGAACCGTCGTTAACCGGGAGGGTGTGGCCATGTCCGAGTCCGAGCAGCGGTTCGGGGAATTCGTCGTCGTACGCCGGCAGGAGCACGTCGCCGAGCTCGTCCTCGATCGGCCCAAGGCCATGAACGCCGTCTCCAGCGAGATGGCCCGCTCCATCGCCGCCGCCTGCGACGAGCTGGCCGCCGACCGGGACGTGCGCGTCACCGTCGTGAGCTCCAGCAGCGACCGCGCCTTCTGCGTCGGCGCCGACCTCAAGGAGCGGAACTCCTTCAGCGACGCCGAGTTGGTCCGGCAGCGGCCCACCGCGCGCGCCGCCTACACCGGGGTGCTGGAGCTGCCCATGCCCACCGTCGCCGCCGTGCACGGGTTCGCCCTCGGCGGCGGGTTCGAGCTCGCCCTCGCCTGCGACGTCATCGTCGCCGACCGGAGCGCCGTGGTCGGGCTGCCCGAGGTGTCGGTCGGCGTGATCCCCGGCGGTGGCGGCACGCAGCTGCTGCCCCGCCGCGTCGGCGCCGCCCGCGCCGCCGAGCTCGTCTTCACCGCGCGCCGCGTGGAGGCCGACGAGGCACGGGAGTTGGGGCTCGTCGACGTGCTCGCCGAGGACGCCAGGACCGAGGCCCTCGCCCTCGCCGGCCGGATGGCCGTCAACTCTCCTGTCGGCCTGCGCGCCGCCAAGCGCGCCATGCGGCTGGGCCACGGGCTCGACCTGCGCGCCGGCCTCGAGGTCGAGGACGCCGCCTGGCGCTCCGTCGCCTTCTCCGGGGACCGGGCCGAGGGCGTCGCCGCTTTCAACGAGAAGCGGAAGCCCCAGTGGCCGGGTGAGTGACCATCTGGCCACCCAAACCGATCAAACTGGGAGAAACCTCCCTAAGCTGGAGTGATGGCTGAGGATCGGCGGTTGCGGGCCGTGGTGTCGCTGGCGCAGGCGATGGCCGCCGCCCACACCCCACGCGAGTTCTGGCGCGCTGCCGCGCTGGGCGCCTGCGACGCGCTCGCGGGGTCCTTCGCGGCGCTGTCCGTCTGGGAGCGCGAGCTCGGCCGGCTCAAGGTGCTGGTGAACGCCGGCGAACGGACCGCCGAGGAGGAGGAGTTCCCGGAGTCGGAGACGTACGCCGTCAACCGCTTCCCGGAGATCACCGAGTTCCTGCACGAGCAGTGGGCGGGCGGCGGCGAGCCCGAGGCATGGGTCGAGACGGCCGACGGGCCCGCCGCGTCCGGGCGCGGATACCGCCATCCGGCCTCCCCTCCCGCGCACGAGGTGCTGTGGGGGAGGGTCGCCGCGCTGCGCCGGCGCCGCCGGGGCTGCTGCGTGGTCGCCCCGATCGTGCTGCACGGCCGCGCCTGGGGCGAGCTGTACGTCGCCCGTCCCGTCGGCGCGCCTGTCTTCGACCGGGACGACGCGGACTTCGCGACCGTCCTCGCCTCGGTCGTCGCCGCCGGGATCGCCCAGGCGGAGCGCCTCGAAGAGGTCCGCAAGCTCGCCTTCACCGACCCGCTGACCGGCCTCGCCAACCGCCGTGCCGTGGACATCCGGCTCGACGAGGCCGTCGAGCGGCACCGCGTCGACGGCTCGGTCGTCAGCCTCGTCGTCTGCGACCTCAACGGCCTCAAGCGCGTCAACGACACCCACGGCCACGCGGTCGGCGACCGTCTGCTGGAACGGTTCGGCTCGGTGCTGTCCCTGTGCGGCGCGATGCTCCCAGGCGCGCTCGCGGCCCGCCTCGGCGGCGACGAGTTCTGTCTGGTGACGATCGGCCCGTCCGCCGACGACGTGGTCCGCGTCGCCGACGAACTCTGTCTGCGCGCGACCGAGTTGGAGCTCGGCGAGGGCGTCGCCTGCGGCGTCGCGTCGACCGGCGACGCCATCGGCGAGGTCCGCTCGGCCCGCCGTCTGTTCCGGCTCGCCGACGCGGCCCAGTACCGCGCGAAGGCGGCCCACTCCCCGAAGCCCGTCGTCGCCGGGCGCGACGGCTCGGTGATCGCCCTCGCGGACGCCCCGCCGCGCGCGCACCAGGACCGCCGCCGCTTCCGCGACGTACGGCCCGAGGACGCCGAGGAGCCCTGGAGCGAGCCCTGACGGGCAGCCGTGCGGGAGCGTCCCGGGGTGTTCGGGGGTGTTCGGCGGGGTCCGGAGGCGTCCGATCCGCGTAAGGGGCTGCGCACGGGACGGGTCCGGACGCCCCTAGTGACATAGCGGGATTCAATCCGTACGCTGCTGAATATGGATATGCACACTGTCGTGGTGGGGACGTCCGGTACCACCGCCGAAGACGTCATCGCCGTGGCTCGCGGCAACGCCCGGATCGAGCTCTCCGACGAGGCCGTCGCCGCCCTCGCCGCCGCCCGGAGCATCGTGGACGCGCTCGCCGCCAAGCCCGAGCCCGTCTACGGGGTCTCCACCGGCTTCGGCGCCCTGGCCAGCCGCCATATCGGCCACGACCTCCGCGCCCAGCTCCAGCGCAACATCGTGCGCTCGCACGCCGCCGGCATGGGCCCGCGCGTCGAGCGCGAGGTCGTGCGCGCGCTGATGTTCCTCCGGCTGAAGACCGTCTGCTCCGGCCACACCGGCGTACGCCCCGAGGTCGCCCAGACCATGGCGGACGTGCTGAACGCGGGCATCACGCCCGTCGTCCACGAGTACGGCTCCCTCGGCTGCTCCGGCGACCTCGCGCCGCTCTCCCACTGCGCGCTCACCCTGATGGGCGAGGGCGACGCCGAGGGCCCCGACGGCCGGGTCCGCCCCGCCGGCGAGCTGCTCGCCGAGCACGGCATCGCCCCCGTCGAGCTGCGCGAGAAGGAGGGCCTCGCCCTCCTGAACGGCACCGACGGCATGCTCGGCATGCTGGTCATGGCCCTCGCCGACCTCCAGCGCCTCTACACCTGCGCCGACGTCACCGCCGCCCTCTCGCTGGAGGCGCTGCTCGGCACCGACAAGGTCCTCGCCCCCGAGCTGCACGCCATCCGCCCGCACCCCGGCCAGGCCGCCTCCGCCGCCAACATGGCCGCCGTGCTCAAGGACTCCGAGCTCACCGGCCACTTCCAGGAGGAGGAGGCGCCCCGCGTCCAGGACGCCTACTCCGTCCGCTGCGCCCCCCAGGTCGCCGGCGCCGGGCGCGACACCCTCGCCCACGCCCGCCTGGTCGCCGAGCGCGAGCTCGCCTCCGCCGTCGACAACCCCGTCGTCCTGCCCGACGGCCGGGTCGAGTCCAACGGCAACTTCCACGGCGCGCCCGTGGCGTACGTCCTCGACTTCCTCGCCATCGTCGCCGCCGACCTCGGCTCCATCGCCGAGCGCCGCACCGACCGGCTGCTCGACAAGAACCGCTCGCACGGCCTGCCGCCGTTCCTCGCCGACGACGCCGGCGTCGACTCGGGCCTGATGATCGCCCAGTACACGCAGGCCGCCCTGGTCAGCGAGATGAAGCGGCTGGCCGTCCCGGCCTCCGCCGACTCGATCCCGTCCTCCGCGATGCAGGAGGACCACGTCTCCATGGGCTGGTCGGCCGCCCGCAAGCTGCGCACCGCCGTCGGCAACCTCAACCGGATCATCGCCGTCGAGCTGTACGCGGCGACCCGCGCGATCGAGCTGCGCCGCGGTCTGACCCCGGCGCCCGCCTCCCGCGCCGCCATCGAGGCGCTGCGCGCGGCCGGCGTCGAGGGCCCGGGCCCGGACCGCTTCCTCGCGCCGGACCTGGAGGCCGCGGACGCGTTCGTACGGGACGGAAAGCTCCTGGCGGCCGTGGAGCCGGTCACAGGACCGCTGGCCTGACGCACGCGTTGAGGGCCGTCCCGCACTCCATGGGCTCAGGAGCGCGGGGCGGCCCTCGCGCATGTCACAGGGCGCTGGCGGCCGTCACAGGGCGGCGGCGAACCTCGCGTACGTCACAGGGAGGCGGCTGCGTCGCGCCGGCGCACCGAGTAGGCCACGAAGCCCGCGCCGATCCCGAGGAACGCGGTGCCGGTGACGACGTACGGGGTGGTGTCGACGCTGCCCGTGTCGGCGAGGACCAGCGTGTCCGACGCGCTGTCAGACGTGCCGGAGGACCCGTCAGAAGCCGCGTCGGAGGCCGCGTCCGACGTGCCGTCAGTCGATGCGGAGCCTTCCTGCGACCCGCCCGTCGAGCTGCTCGGCGCTCTGTCTCCCGTCTGCTTCTCGACGATGGCGTTCGCCGAGGGGACGAACCACAGAGCACACAGCAGAGTTCCTGCGGCGGTAGCGGTCAGAAGCGGTCGACGTGCGACGGACACGGACTCGATCCCCCTTGAGGCATCCTCGAATTGGCCGGTGCGCTGATGCTAGTGAAAGCAGCGGGTCGCGGGAAAGCCGCGGGCGCGGGAGCCCTACGCTCCGTCGTATGACCACTTCTGAGACATCACGGTTTGTACGGCTACGGGTGGATCTGGTGCTCGAGATCGAGAGCCCCGGCGCGCTGACCGACGCGGCCCTCGACCGGATCGACGCGGACGAGTTCATGCCGGTCGAGGAGCGCGCCCACGCGCAGGCGGCCGTACGCGAGGACGACGCGGAGGCCATCGCCTATCTCGTGGACCCCTTCGACCTGGTCGGCGAGGTGCCGGGGGTGCAGCTGGCCCAGGCGTCCTGGAGCAGCGAGCAGATCGAGTACGACCCCGATGCGGATGAGTGGGACCTGGACGAGGAAGATGGGGAGGGAGCCGAGGATGCGGACGAGGCGGACGACGCAGCCGAAGCGGGCGGCGCGGAGCGCCGGTAGCGACCCCAGGTGACGGGCTTCGGGCCTCGGGTCGCCGGGTAGGCGAACCGGGGCCCGCCGGGATCCGTGGTGTGAGCGGAGCCCTGGCGGGCAAGGCGCAGAACGGAACGGATGCGCCTCACGCACGGACGCATCCGGTGCGCCCCGTGCAACCGCAGGGGCGTCTGACGCGTCGAGAGGTCATTGACGAGTGGTGTGGCCCACATCTTTCGGGGATGTGGAACCGGAACGCCCGGAATGGGTGTTCAAGAAGTAGTCGGGTCAGGGGTAATCGGTGACGATGGAGAAGCGTGTGATCACGGACAGCAAGCGGCGCAGGGTCCTCATGGCCGCGTCCGCGGTGCTCGGCAGCGTGCTCGTGCTGTCGGCCTGCAGCGGCGACGGGGACGGCGGCAGCGGCGCCGACGGCTCGAAGAAGTCACAGGCCCAGGTGGACGAGGCAGCGGCGAAGGACGCCTCCAAGGCCCGAATAGCGATTCTGCCGAAGAACGGCGCCGCCAACGCCTCCATCAACAACGCGGCCAAGGTCACCGTCAGCGACGGCACGCTGACGCAGGTCACCATGACCACCGCCGCCGGCGCGGCCGTCAAGGGCACCTTGGCCGCCGACGGCAAGAGCTGGAAGCCCGACGGACAGCTCGAGCGCTCCACCACGTACAAGATCGCCGCCACCGCGAAGGACTCCGCGGGCCAGGAGGCCCACGAGAACTCCTCCTTCACCACGGTCTCGCCCGCCAACAGCTTCATCGGCAACTTCACGCCCGAGGACGGCTCCACCGTCGGCGTCGGCATGCCCGTGTCGATCAACTTCAACAAGGCGATCACCGACAAGAAGGCCGTGCAGTCCGGGATCACCGTGACGTCCAGCACCGGCCAGGAGGTCGTCGGCCACTGGTTCAACGCCCAGCGGCTGGACTTCCGTCCCGACCAGTACTGGACGGAGAACTCGACCGTCACCCTGAAGCTGAACCTGGACGGGGTCCAGGGCGCGAACGGCGTCTTCGGCGTCCAGCAGAAGACGGTCACCTTCAAGATCGGCCGCAACCAGGTCTCCACCGTCGACGCCGCCTCCAAGACCATGACGGTCACCCAGGACGGCAAGACGATCAAGACCATCCCGATCTCCGCCGGCGCCCCGGACAACCCGACCTACAACGGCCGCATGGTGATCTCCGAGAAGTTCAAGGAGACCCGGATGAACGGCGCCACGGTCGGCTTCACGGACGACGACGGCAAGGGCGAGTACGACATCAAGGACGTCCCGCACGCCATGCGGCTGTCCACGTCGGGCACCTTCATCCACGGCAACTACTGGGGCTCCGACGGCATCTTCGGCAGCGTCAACACCAGCCACGGCTGCGTGGGCCTGAACGACGCCAAGGGCGCGGGCGACCCGAACCAGCCCGGCGCCTGGTTCTTCGACAACTCGATCGTCGGCGACGTCGTCGAGGTCAAGAACTCCAAGGACACCACCATCAAGCCGGACAACGGCCTGAACGGCTGGAACATGGACTGGGCGCAGTGGAAGGCCGGCTCCGCGGTCTGACCGTCGCTCCCGGCCCCGGCCAGGCACGAAGAACGACATGAAGGCGGCAGCCCCGACAGGGGCTGCCGCCTTCGTCGTGCCCCGGCGCGCTCACAGGCCGTCCGCGGTCTTCCGCGCACGGCCCGCCGACTCCCGGCCGGCGCATTACCCCGGCGGTAATCGACGCTCTCCCGGCGTTCCGGCACGATCGAAGACATCAGCCCAGCCGCCCCGCACGAGGAGGACGCCATGACCGCCTACGCCCTCGCCCGCCTGCAGCCCGCCGAGCACCTGGACGAGGAGGTCTTCGCGTACATGGAGCGGATCCAGGCCACCTTCGCCCCCTACGGCGGCCAGTTCCTCGTCCACGGCGCCACCGTCGACGTCCGCGAGGGACAGTGGCCCGGCGCGCTCGTCATCGTCGGCTTCCCCGGCATCGACGAGGCCCGTTCCTGGTACGACTCCGACGCCTATCAGGAGCTCATACCGCTGCGCGCCCGCCATCTGGACGGCGACATCGTCCTGGTCGACGGCGTGGCGCCCGGCTACGACGCGGCGATCACCGCGGACCGCCTCCGCAAGGCCCAGGCGCGCCGGCCGCGCAACCGGGTCACAGGCGCCGCCGCCGAGGCGCCGCGGAGATCAGCTCAGCACCCCGTCGAGCGCCGCAGCCGGTACGGCGAGTCCAGCCGGTACTCGCCCGCCCGCGGCACCGTCAGCCGCGTCCACTCGCCCTCCCGCTCCACGCACGCCCCCGACGCCCGCAGCCACGGCGAGTACGCCACGCGCACCGTCACCGACCCCGCCTGAGGCATCCGCACCACCAGCTCGGCGTCGTCGCCGCCCACCACCTGTGCGGGCGCGGAGACCAGCGGAACCGCGTCCCGCACCCGGTAGACCGTCCAGTCGTCGTCCCGCCACACCCGCTCCAGCCACTGAGGCTCGCTCCGCACGATCTCCGCCTCGCCCTCGGCGGGCCCGTCGGGACGGCCGTGGTGGAGCACCACCAGGCCCACCGCCCAGCGGTCCAGCCACTGCCGGTACGTCGCCGGCGAGAGCGAGCCGTCGTAGAAGAGCCGCCCGCGCTCCACGTCCAGCTGGCGGTTCCAGCCGCGGGCCATGTTCGCGTGCGGGGCGAGGACGGTCGCCTCGCGGTGGTTGCGGGCCGGGACTATCTCGACGCGCATACGGTCCGCGCCCAGCCGCTCCAGCTCGCGCACCACGCCGTCCGTGTGCGCCGCCCACGACGGCACGTCGTTGGAGACGACCAGATCGTCCTCGGTCTTGTCCACGAGCCAGTACGAGTTGAGCGCCACCGCCGCCGCCAGGGCCGCCCGCTGGAGCCGGGCGAGACCGCCGGCCAGCGCCGCCGCGAGCAGCACCGGCGGCCCGGCCAGACCCGCCAGCCGCTCCACGTTCGTGCCGATCGGCGAGGCGATCAGATACGTCAGCACGACGCCGAGGGCGTAGATCCCGGCGCCGTACCGCACGATCCGCCACCCGCGCCCGCTCGGCGCGGCGAGCGCGAGCACGGCGGAGACGGCCAGCGGCAGCCACAGCTTCCCCGTCGCCATGGGCTGCTCGCCCTTGAAGGGGAAGAGCAGCGTCACCACGCCCACGACCAGGAACGGCGGCAGCACCAGCACCGCGCCCTCGCGCCACCGCCGGTCCAGCAGGCACGCCGCCCCCGCCACCACCAGGAAGAGCCCGGCCACCGGAGAGGCCATCGCGGCGAGCGCCGCGCCCAGCGCCGCCGGCGCGGTCCTGCGCAGCCACAGCAGCGCGAACAGCCCGATCGCGACGCCCAGCGCGAACGTCGTACGGCCGGACGCCACGTTGCACCAGAGCGCCACCGCCCCCACGAGCGAGGGCCACACCGCGTGCCGGACCCCGCCGCGCACGAAGAGCAAGGACAGCGCCCACGTCCCGGCGAGCCCGGCGGCGACGGACACCGCGGGCGCGCCGAAGGCCGCCATCAGCGGGGGAGCGAGCAGGCTGTAGTTGGCGGTGTGCGTCCCGCCGTACCAGGAGAGGTTGTACGCCGAGAACGGGTGCCGCTCCATGAATCCGGCCCACGCCAGCTGCGCGGCGAGGTCGCCGCCGCCCGTCGCGAGCCAGCCCGCCCACAGGACGTACAGCGGCACGGCGACGGCGGTCGCGACCAGCGGCGCCCTCGGTATCCGTCGCCGCCAGGGCGGCGGCGCGTCCCCCCGCGCCGCCGCCGGTGCCTGCCGTTCCTCTGTTTGTTTGCTTGTCCCCACGCGCAAACCCTAGTGGGGTGTCATCTCGCCCCTGCCCGAGACCAGTTCCAGCCGGTCGCCCGAGAACCCGCGGCGGAACCGGCGGTCGTGCGACACGACCACGATCGCCCCCTCGTACGCGGCGAGGGCCTCCTCCAGCTCCTCCACCAGGCTGAGCGCCACATGGTTGGTCGGCTCGTCCAGCACGAGCAGGTCGGCGGGGCGCGTCAGCAGCCTCGCCAGCTCCAGCCGCCGCTGCTGCCCGACCGACAGGGCGGCGACCGGGACCGCCAGATCCTCCTCGCGGAACAGCCCGAGGCCGAGCAGCTCCTCGGCGTGCTCCTCCGGCAGCCCGCGCCGGCCCGCCGCGAAGGCGGCGAGCAGCGGCCGGCGGGTAGGGGAGGCGGGCAGTTCCTGCGGGAGATAGCCGATCCGTACGCGGTCCGCGCGCAGCACGGCGCCCTCGTCCGGCCGCAGGTCTCCGGCGAGGACGCGCAGCAGGGTGGTCTTGCCCGCGCCGTTGGGGCCGGTGACCAGGAGACGCCCGCCGGGCTCGATCCGCAGCGGACCGGCCAGCCGCAGGCGGTCGCCGACGGCGATGCCCGCGAGCTCGGCCAGCACCTCGGCCGGCGCCTCGCCGCCCGTGGTCGGCCGCGCCGAGAACCGCAGCGGCTCGGGCGGGGCCGGCACCGGCGCCTGCTGGAGCCGGTGCAGCCGCTGCCGGGCCGCCCTGACATGCCCCGACAGCTTGGCCTCGTGCGAACGGCGGTGCTTGCCGAAGCCCTGCCGCGGGTCCTTGCCGGTCGCCGCGAGCCGCTGCCCGGCCGCGGCGACCAGCTCCTGCGTGCGCGCCACCTCCTCCAGCCACTCCCGGCGGTCCTGCTCCCAGCGGCGGCGGGCGGCGGCCTTCGCGGTGCGGTAGCCGTCCCAGCCGTCGCCGTAGCGGGTCACGGCCCGGGTGTCGCGGTCGACCTCGAGGATCGCGGTCGCGACGCGTTCGAGGAAGGCGCGGTCGTGGGTGACGGCGACGACCGTGCCGCGGTGCGCCCGCAGCCGGTCCTCCAGCCATTCGACCGCCTGCCGGTCGAGATGGTTCGTCGGCTCGTCCAGCAGCAGCACCTCGGGCGCCGCGGCCAGCACACAGGCGAGCTGGAGCCGGGACTGCTCGCCTCCCGACAGGCTGCCGAGGACGCGTTCGCGGGCGATGTGGCCGAGGCCGAGGCCGTGGAGGGCGGCGTCGACGCGGGCGTCGGCCTCGTAGCCGCCGCGCTCCTCGTAGGCGGTGAGCAGCTCCCCGTACGCGGCGAGCTGCTCCTCACCCGAATCCTCGCCCGCGTCCTGGCCCGCCTCGGCCAGGGCCTCCTCGGCCTGCCGCAGCCGCCGTTCGATGTCGCGCAGCTCGGCGAGGGCGAGATCGACGGCGTCCTGGACGGCGAGGGCGGGGTCGAGGGCGAGGGTCTGCGGGAGATAACCGATCCCGCCGGGGGCGAGGACGCTCACCTCGCCGCTGTCGGGCTGCTCCGCACCGGCCAGCAGCCGGAGCAGCGTGGACTTCCCCGATCCGTTCTCGCCGATGACGCCGGCGCGCTCGCCGGGGCTGACGGTCAGCGACACCTGGTCGAGAACGGAGCGGTCCCCATAGGTCTTGGAGACGTCCTTGATGGTCATATGGGCGCGTGCGCGCATGGTCTTTCCCTGAGGATGACGAGCCCGCGGTGGGGCTGGGTTACGTCGGAACGAGCGCAGAAGGGGACGTCAGCGGAAGGTCACGCTGCGTCCGCGCTCGGAATCAGAGAAAGAAGTAGTGCTTGTGCGAACCCATGCCTCCAGTCTAGACGCGCGGCGCGAAAGGGGAATCTGAATTTCCGCGCGGCGGGGCGCAGGGGGCCGCCGGGTCACGGGTCGCAGGGCTACGGTCGCTTGGCTACGGTCGTTGGCTACGGGTTGTGGTCCGCGGATCGGTACGCGTACGGCAGCAACTCCCGTACCGGGACCGCCCGCAGGCCGTTCTCGGTCGCGACGACGACCTCGATCTCCGGGAAGTAGTCGGACAGCACCTGCCGGCACCGCCCGCAGGGCGGCATCACCCCTCGGCCGCCGTCGCCGACGGCCACGATCGCGGTCAGCTCGTACGCGCCCTGCCCGGCCGCCGCCCCGATCGCCACGAGCTCGGCGCACGGTCCGCCCGTGAAGTGGTACACGTTCATCCCGGTGACGATCCCCCCGGCCCGGCAGCGCGCCGCGGCGGCGACGGTGTGGTCGTCGCCTCGGGCGCGGGCGACGACCAGCCGGGTCGCGGCCTCCACCAACTCCTGGTCGACTCCCATGCCGGGACCCATGCCGTCGCTCGTGTCCGTGGTCATGCCGTGCGAGGCTACTGCGCTCCGCTCCCGTCCCGCGTCGGCCGCACCGTCCGCGAGGCCCGGAAGAGCCGGAAGAACTCCCGTACGTCGCCGGCCAGCAGCGCCGGCTGCTCCATCGCGGGGAAGTGCCCGCCGCGGTCGTACGAGGTCCACCGCACGATGTTGTTCGTCCGGTCCGCGATGTGCCGCAGCGGAACGAAGTTGTCGCGCGGGAAGTCGGCCAGCGCGGTCGGGGTGCTCGACGGGTCGGGCGGCGAGCCCCAGTAGTCGGCGTGCGCGCGCTCGTAGTAGATGCGCGCGGAGGAGCCCGCCGTACCGGTCAGCCAGTACAGCATCACGTTGGTGAGCAGCAGATCGCGGTCGACGGCGTCCTCGGGACGGTCCTTGGAGTCCGTCCACTCCTTGAACTTCTCGGCGATCCAGGCGAGTTGGCCGACCGGCGAGTCGGTGAGCCCGTAGGCGAGCGTCTGCGGCCGGGTCGCCTGGATGTCGGCGTACCCCTGCCGGTCGCGCGTCCAGGCCCGGTTGCGCTCCCAGGAGGCCAGCGCGCGCTCCCGCTCCTGTGGGCTGAGCGCGGCCAGCTCCTCGGGCCCCGGCTCCTCGGCCGCCGCGGCGCCGGGCAGCAGGTTGAGGTGCACGCCGACGACCTGGCCGGGCCGGATGCGGCCGAGCTCGCGGGAGATCGCCGCGCCCCAGTCGCCGCCCTGGACGCCGTACCGCTCGTACCCCAGCCGCTCCATCAGCACGCCGAACGCCCTGGCCGCCCGCTGGAACTCCCATCCCCTCTCCCGGGTCGGCCCGGACAGCCCGAACCCGGGGATGCTCGGCAGCACCACATGGAACGCGTCGGCCGGGTCGCCGCCGTGCGCACGCGGATCGGTGAGCGGACCGACCACCTCGGCGAACTCGACGAAGGAGCCGGGCCATCCGTGCGTCATGAGCAGCGGGAGCGCGTCCGGCTCGGGGGAGCGGATGTGGGCGAAGTGGACGTTCGCTCCGTCGATCGTGGTCGTGAACTGCGGCCACTGATTCAGCCGGGCCTCGGCGGCTCGCCAGTCGTACACATGGCGCCAGTAGTGGGCCAGCTCCTGGAGATAGCCGCGGGGGATTCCGTACGCCCAGCCCACACCGGGCAGTTCGTCGGGCCATCGCGTGCGGTCGAGGCGGTGGCGCAGGTCGTCGAGGGCGTCCTGGGGTATGTCGAGGCGGAAGGGCTGAACGCTCTCTGCGGCACTGGTGGTCATGGGCCGGATGCTAGGTCGGGCGGCGGGGGAGCGCGAACGAGATGACGTAAGGGGGCGAGTGGGGGCGGCGCGAACGGGGGTTGGCGCGAGTGGATCAGCGGCGGGCGATTTCGCTGGCCGCGAGATTTCGCCCGGAGCGCAGCGCGAGCGCTCCCCGGCGAGCGCGTCGCTCATACCCTGAGGAGGTGACCGACCAGATGCCGAACCAAGCCCGTGTCATCCCCCTGCGCCCGGCGGGAGCCTCCCCGGCTCGTCGGGACCGTCCGGTCCACCCGGTGCGACCGGTCAGTCCAGTGCGGCCGGTCAGTCCGGTCCGTCCGGTCCGTCCGGCGAAGGAGCCGCTGTGGCGGGACGTCGTCGGCGGTGTGCTGCGCCGGGAGCGGCTCGCCCAGAAGCGCACGCTCAAGGAGGTCGCCGAGACGGCCCGTATCTCGATCGCCTACCTCTCCGAGGTCGAGCGCGGCCACAAGGAAGCCTCCTCCGAAGTCCTCGGCGCGGCGGGCCGGGCGCTGGGCCTCGGACTGGCCGACGTCCTCTCCCTGGCCCAGACGGAGCTCGCCCGCACCAGGCCGACCCCGGCCCGCAGGAGCCCGCACCAGAACGGAGTGCGGCTGGCCGCCTGACGGCCGGGCTCTTCTATGCTGCGGGAATGATCAAGCCGATTGAACTCGTCATATTCGACTGCGACGGGGTTCTCGTCGACAGCGAGCGCATCGCCGCACGCGTCCAGGTCGCCCTGGGCGCCGAGCTCGGCTGGCCGCTGACCGAGGAGGAGGTCGTCGACCGGTTCATCGGCCGCTCCAGCGTCTCCATCCGCGAGCAGATCAGCGCGCGCCTCGGACTGGAGACGGCCGCGATCTGGTGGGAACGGTTCGAAGAGCTCCACCGGGTGGCCGTGGACACCGCGCTGTCCCCCGTCGAGGGGCTGCCCGAGGCGCTCGACGCGATCACCCTCCCCACCTGCGTGGCCTCCAGCGGCTCCCACGAGAAGATGCGCCACACCCTCGGCCGCACCGGCCTCTACGAGCGGTTCGCCGGCCGTGTCTACAGCGCCTCCGAGGTCTCCCGCGGCAAGCCGGCGCCGGACCTGTTCCTCTACGCCGCCCAGCGGATGGGCGTCGCCCCCGCGGCCTGCGTGGTCGTCGAGGACAGCCAGCCCGGCGTCCAGGCGGCGCGCGCCGCCGGAATGCGGGCCTTCGGCTACGCGGGCGGCCTGACCCGCGCCGAGCGCCTCGAAGGCCCGGACACCGTCGTCTTCGACGACATGCGCAAGCTGCCCGGTCTCATCGCCGAGCAGTGACCGACGCTCTGCGGCGTTACTCCTGGCTCGTGTTGCCTGCGGTGGACGGAGCTAGTCTGCGGCGACGATGAAACTGGTCTTCCCCTCGTACGCGAGATGGGCAGCGACGGAGCTGGCAGCGACGTAGGAGCCGGTGGGGAGCCTTCCCGTTTCAGTGGGCCGGCAAGAGGTGTGGCGGTCCCACCGGTAGACGACGGTGGCCGGGGTGCCGGGCGATACGGCGATCCATCGGTCCGGGGTCTTCGCGGTGCAGGACGTCGAGTTCCACAGAGGCTTCTCCTCGCTGGCGGTCATCAGCGTGAGAACAACCTGCTTGGGCACGGCGTTTATCCGGCACGCGGATATGCTTTCGATGGCGAGATCGAGGACCGGAGTGTCCTTTGGGCCGTAGGAATTCCGCTCCGACTTCAAACGCAGCGTCACGGGCGCCACGGACTCGGCTGCCGTGCAGAGGGGCAGACTCATGACGGCCTTCGTGTTCACCGCCTGCTTGCCCAGATCGGGAAATGGGTCCTGGGACTGAGGGGCGGCGGTATGCCGACTGCTCTTCTGCGCAGACGCGGAAGGGCCGGAAGGCTCGCCGGCTCGCTGGCTTCCGTCGGGCCAGGATGCCCAGATCGCGTAGCCGATCCCGGCGACGAAGGCCAGTCCCATGACGACCGCCAGGACGATCCCTGTCCAGTAGCCGGGATCGAACAGACGGCGCAGCTCCCGGTTATGCCTCCTCTTGCTCCGCTTGAGGTCTCGAAGGAGCTGATCGAGGGAGCGTGTGTCGTTGCTGCGCCCGACCGTCTTCTCTCCGCTCGGCGATGACGACGGCGATGACGACGGCGACGGAGACGACGGCTGGCTCGGCTGCCGGCTGGCCCGGCTGGACGCGGGCGGGCTGGTGAGGGGAGGGCTGCTGAGGGGAGGACGCGACGGCACGGGCGTCCCGATGCTCATCGTGCTCTCGTAGCTGGGCGTCCCGGCCCGCTCGGCCATGGAAGGGGGCGGAGGGGCCTGGACCGGTCGTCTGCGGGGCGGCGGCAGGAAGACGAAGTCGTCCAGCGCGATATCGGTGACGATCCGCAGAGTCTGGGGCTGCCCGCGCTTGCGGTACGCGCGATGCAACTCGGTCATCCGGTCCTGCACGGCCTCCTTGAACTCCGCCAAGGTGAGCCCCGCGGTGTGGGAGCGGGCTGTGACGACGTCCGACACCGACCGGGAGAAGAGACTGAACGACTCGCCGGGCCGGACGCCGGTCACGGGGTCGACGAGCGCGTCGTACGGGCGGACGAACAGGGCGAGCTGCGCTGGCGAGCAGGCATAGACGTACGCCACCTTGCGCCGCAGGGCCGCGCCGACCTTCTGCTGACTCCACTGCCGGACGCTCGCGACCCCCATCGACTCCTGCTCGATTCCCTCCCTGCACGCGTCGATCAAGAAGACGACGTGCCGGGCAGGGGTGTCGTCCAGATGCGCACGCCAGTCGATGGCCACGCACCCCGATTCGAAGGGGTGGGTGTCCTCGTCGATGTCCTCCGGCACGAGGTAGTCGCGGCCCTTGGCGTGCACACCGTGACCGCTGAGAAGGATGAACAGCGTGTCGTCGGCGCGCGCACGTCTGAGGAAGCCGGCCACACGGGCGTTCACATAGTTCGCCGAGACCTGCTTTCCGCCTTCCCGCCCGGCCAGGACCTGGACCTCGTCGAAGCCGCTGCCCTTGAGCGCCGAGCCGAGACGGGCGAGATCACCCGGGACGAACGGCAGCGCCGCCACGCCGCGCATCTCGTAGTCGCTGGCCCCGATGAGAAGTGCCCTGTGCCGTCCCATAGCGCACAGGTCACTGCTTGAAGATCAGCACGATGCCATGGCTGCGCTGAACCTGCGCGCTCCCGATGAACTGGACGCCGCCGCTCGCCGTCACCTGGAACGAGAGGTGCGCCTCCTTCAGCGGCAGCGGCCCTCCGCGCGCGGCGGCCTCGGCGAAGACCTGCTGCAACGCGTCCACGGCGTCCGCGAGGTTCTCGCGCAGGGGCCCGAGGGGCACGTTCCTCAATCGAACCTGCCCGTCCGCCGCGCCGAACAGGCCCATGGAGTCGTCCTCGCCCTCGCCCTCGTCGTCGAGTCGATCGTCGGACGACACCCAGAACGGCAGCGCCGGAACGCCGGACGTCTCGTCGGCTGAACTCACGGATCCCCTCTCGCCAGTGACTGCGCGTCAACTGTACGGAGACGGGGGGTGACGCGTGGCCGAGACGGCGAAAACCGCTGCGTCGCCCGATGCAGCAGCGCTCCCGTCGGGCTCTGGTCCACGTGAGGCCTCGGCGGCGTACGCGAGGAGGTCGCTGAAGGCGAGCCATGAGAGCAGGTACATGTTCAGGGGCGCGTAGCCCGGGCGAGTAAGGCTCAGGATGCCCTGGGCGGTGGCGGCCAGTTCCTCTGCCGCTGGGCCGTCGAGGCGGCCGAGGGCCTTGAGATACGAAGAGGCACAGGCGTCGAGCCGGGCGTGCAGGTCGGCGAGCTGTCGTACCTGGGCATCGTAGGAGAGCGACTCGTCGGGGTAGGGGGATCGCCGGAACGCCGCGTGGCGGTCGGCGACAGCAGCGATCAGCCCCAGCCGGGAAGGCGCCGTCTCACTCGGCCAGCGAGGTCCGCGCAGCCTGGCCGCGTCGGCGGCACACGGAGTCCGTCGACCGGCCGCCTTCTCCGTACGACGTCGAGCAGCGAATTCCTCTCTCTCGTAGAGCTGGACCGCTCGGCTCGCTTCCAACGTCTCCAGCGCGCGCAGCAGAGCCGCAGGATCCCTGCGCAGATCGGGAGCGGGACACGCCGTCGCGGCCAGATACGCCCAGGTCGCGTTGAACCCGAGGGGACGGTAGTGCCCGACGGCGCACCTCAGCGCTGTGTGCCGTCGGGCGACAGGCAATCGCTCGTCACGCACCTTGCGGACGTGGGCTCCGAAGCTCACTCGGCGTACTCAGCCTTCGGCCTTGGCGACGCAGGACTCGGGGTCCCGCGTCACGAAGAGGACTGTCGGACACTGTGCGCTCGCATGGGCTCGGATGCCGTCTCCGCTCATCCGGACAACGACGTGAGCGCCGACTCGGGAGCACCCCGCCCTGCGAGGCAGGAGCCGTGGGCGGCGGTGGGCCGAGGCGATGTCGACGCGGTCGCTGTGTGGCATGTGGACAGGCTGACATGTTCCCCGCGCGAGTTGAAAGAATTATCGATCTCGCGGACTGGCACGACCGGCAGCGCACCGGCGCCCGCTCGTCGGCATGGACGACGAGCGGGCGCGACCGTCGGCTCAGTCAGCTCCGGTCGGCCTCGTGATCGACGGCTGTGAGGTACCTCGGCGGCTTGCTCAGCATCGCCTCGTCGGCGCTCACGCGTTCATCAGGTCCTTCGGCTCGGCGCGGTGGCGGCCCTTCGGCAGAGCCGCCTTGGCCGTCAGTCCTCGGGACTGCCACGCGTTGTCCCGGAGCTTGAACAGAGCCCAGTAGCGGGTGGGGCACAGCAGCACGATGTTCATGAAGACGGACGTCGGAGTTCCGACAAGCCATGAGCGCCACCGCTGGCGCGTGGTCATGTCCGGCCGCATGAGCACGTACAGGCCCGACTGGCCGTACCGGACCACGAGGTAGACCCCGAGGTAGACCAGAGCGACGCTGGGGTTGTGATACCGGCCGCCCAGGGTCATCAGCGTCATCACCAGTGTCCAGGCCAGCATCACCGGGGTGACGACGAGCTGGAGCAGACCGAAGGTCGGCGAGATGAGCTGCTTCAGGGACAGCCGCGCGTAGACGAACGGCAGCATCCACCACCATGACCGGGCCCAGCGCAGGCGCTGACGGTAGGTCTTCTTCAGCGTGGTCGGCATGTCGGTGATCACGCCGGCCTCGTTGACGGCCACGACTTCACCGCGCATCAGCGCCCGTAGCGCGAGCCAACGGTCGTCTCCCGTTCCGCACTCCACCTCGTAGGCGTCCAGGTGGTCGTAGAGCAGCTCGGCCCGGTAGAGGGCGAGTGCGCCCGACGTGGTCTCCAGTGCCCCGAGCATGGAGCGCGAGGACCGCATCATCACGCACGACGTGCCGATGTCGATGTCCGCAGCCCTGGAGACCCAGGTCTCCTCGAAGTTGCGGATGTAGATCATCCCGGTGGTGGCCTGGATCTTCGGGTTGCTCATGGCCCGCAGCTGCTGTTCCAGCGCATCCGGGAAGGGCTCGCCGTCCGAGTCGATGGTGAGAACGAAGTCGAAGTGCTTGCTCTGCTCCTGAAGGTGGCGGAGCACCGTGACCTGGGCCCCGCGCTTGCCCTTGTTCTCCTGCCGGTGCCAGAAGACCCGGGGGTGTTCGAAGGGCTCGACGGGGTGTTGCTTCGAGCCGTCGTCGATCACGTGGATCTCGTCGACCGGATGCGTCTGGGCCAGCAGCGACCACACCGTCCGGTGCAGGTTCTCCGTTGGCTCTTCGAAGGCGGGGACGATGGCCACCGTCCGGCCGGGAGCCGTCGGCAGGTGCGTGAAGGACCGGCCCTTGAGGAACGAGACCAGGCAGAGCACGATCACTGTCATGCCCAGCCACCAGTAGAACGTCAGGATCGGGCTCTTCGACTGGAGGTGCACCACCACGGTGGCAGCGGCCAGAGCCGCCACCACCACAGCAGTCACCACGGTGAATCGGACCCGTGATGAAGTGCTCAAGCGGTCACCCGCTGACCGCGGGTCGCCAGGCGGAAGACCGCCACTCCGCTGATGACACAGAGCATGGCCCCGAGCACGATCCATCCCAGAGCCGTGCCGCCCGTGGCGGCCAACGCCGCGCCCCCGGTGGCCGTGCCGATCGCGGCGCCCACACCATTCTGTCCGTACATGCTTGCCTCTTTCTCGAGCGTCGAAGACGCCCGCTGTCGTCGCGGGTCGGCATGGCGCCGCGTATGTCCCGCACATGGGCCGCCTCGGCGGCGACCTCGTGACGTTGAATGCGTCGTGGGGCGTCGGCGGCCCCACGGGTTCTGGTGCTCGACTGGGCTGTCTAGAGCCGCTCGATGTGCGGGGCCGTCGCCATGACGCCACGGGTGTCGAGCACGTAGGCGGCCTCGGCTGCGAGCTGCGTGAGATCGAACTCGCCGTGTGGGGTGAGCAGGACGACCGCGTCGAAGTCGGCGACGCTCACGCTGTTCTCGGCGGCGGAGAAGGGAATCTCTCGGGAGCCGTCGTCCGACAGATAGGGGTCCACGACGGTGACGTCCGCGCCCATGGTGCGCAGCCGGTCGACGACCTGGACGGCCGGCGACTGGCGGGCGTCCGCCGTGCCCGGCTTGTAGGCGGCGCCCAGGGCGAGGATGCGGGCGCCGTGCACGCTGCGGCGGAAGCGGCGGCTGAGCGAGTCCTGCAGGCGGCGCACCACGTAGTCGGGCTGGCTCTCGTTGATGTCCTGAGCCAGCTCGATGAGGCGGAACGTCTGCCCGTGGCGTGCCTTGACGTGGTGGCTGAGGTAGACGGGATCGATGGGCAGGCAGTGTCCGCCGACGCCCGGTCCAGGCAGGAACTTGGTGAACCCGAACGGCTTCGTCGCGGCCAACTCCAGGGTGTGCCACACATCCACGCCCAGTGTGTGGGCCATCCGGGAGAGCTCGTTGACCAGCGCGATATTGACGTGCCGGTAGGTGTTCTCGAACACCTTGGCCAGCTCGGCCTCTTCCAGACCCGAGGCTGGGACGGTGACTTCGGTGACCGAGTCGTAGAAGGCCTTCACCTGGCGCAGGCAGGCATCCGTGAGACCGGCGACGATCTTGGGTGTGTTCTCCAGCCGCCAGCTCGCGTTGCCGGGATCGATGCGCTCGGGGCTGAAGCCCACATGGAAGTCCTGCCCGGCGACCAGGCCCGAGCCCTCCTCCAGCAGGGGGATGAGCACGTCGCGGGTAGTGCCCGGATGTGTAGTCGACTCGAGCACCACGGTGGCTCCCGGCTCCAGCCACGCGGCCAGCACGCCGCCGGCCTCTCGCACACAGCTGAGGTCCGGGGCACGGTCGGTCAGCGGAGTCGGCACGGTGATGACCGCGACGTCGAAGCCCTTGAGGTCCTTCTCGTCCGAGCTGGCGGTGTAGGCGCCCGAACGCAGCACCTGCTGCAGGCGGATGGAGTCGATGTCCTCGATATAGGACGATCCGGCGGTCAGCCTCTCGCAGCGCTTCCGGTCGGGTTCGTAGCCGGTCACCGTGTGTCCGGCCTCGGCGGCCCTCAAGGCCAGGGGCAGGCCGACATAGCCCTGCCCGAGCACGCAGATGTGCATGGTGGTTTCCTCCCCTTCAGCCAGTCCGCGGACATGCGCGAACTGGGAAACGGCGCCCCTGAAGTGCGAACTGCCTGTTCCTGAAGCAGGCAGTCCGCGGCGTCGGGTACTGCATCAAGCGGTGGGGGAGCGGCGAGCGAACCCCCGTTGGGCTGCTGAGAATGCCTCCGCCGGCCCATCACCGCGTCACCGACCTGTTTTCAGGCCCCCTGCCTGAACGTGCACGAAACCACAGTCGGCGATCTTCATGAATCCCCCTGTTTATGGACCTCGGTAAAATCAAGAGAGGTTCGCCCCCGGCCGGGCCGAGTTGCCTTTCCTCAAGGCGAATCGCGGCAGTCGCGAACCGATCGAGGCTGGGCGACCGAGGCGTCTTGACGGTGGTCAACCGCCTTCGATCCGCCAGTCGCCGGCACCCCGACGCATTCGAACGGATCTTCGCAACTCTCCCCGTTCTCTTGCTTGGTCAAGACTTCAATGATTTGCCGCCAAGCGGAAGCCCTGTTTCCAGATCGCGACATTGAGGCCGATGTGCGCTACGAACAGCGCGCGCCTCTGCGCGCGCTCCCCGTGCCACTGTTCAGGCCAATGCGCCGTCTGCCTGAGGTTTACTCAAGCTGCGAACGAAGGTGGATGGTTGGGGCGAGCACGGCCGGGATCCGTGCTTGGAAGGCGTGCGGGCCGGCATCGGTGTCAGAGCTTGGGCGTACTGTCCGGGCATGGCGATCAGACCATCTGATAAATGGCGTGCTGGGATATTGCCGAGGCGCCAGAACAGCGACGTGGGCCGATCGCCTGCGCACCCGCAGCCAGGCGTGCCCTCGAGGCAGCGCTACAACTCGCCCAATGCATCGGTCGCAGCCTGCAAGAAGCCTTGCCGTAGAGGCACTACATCGATGGCCTGATCCCAGGAGCCGTTGTAGAGAATCTCTTCGGCGATCCTGGTCATCCGATCTTGCAGCTGAGGGTCGTCAGTCTCACGGAATTGGGTATGGATGGCGTCGAACTCGGCTCGAACGTCAGCCGGTAGCGCCATCGCGGTAAGTCTGCTCAGCGCCTGCTCGGTGGCAGTCGTGATGCTTTCAGGGCCGACGATTCGAATAGCGAATGCGGCTGTGCTGAGCCGTCCGCTGAACTCCTGCACGCTGCGCCAGTTCTCGTACTTCGGTGGCCGCTCAATATGAAATTTCCCCCGGGCCAAGGTGTATTCGTCCCAGGCCCTGAGGAATTGTGCGTAAGCCGTGGCGCGTTGAGCGCGCACCCACTGTGCGTGCTCCGTGTGGGCTTGGTGATTGACTTGCTGGAGTATGGCGACAGCGTTCTTGTCTGCGCCGATCTTCGCTCCAATGATCGCAGCCAAGCCCCCGAGCGTGGCTCCCACCACACCGATCGCGCCAGCCGCTATCGCTGCCACCCCTGTGTCCATGACGCCATCCTCGCCATGGGCGACGCCTGGCAATCCTGGGATCTTGTGGAAGAGCCGGTGGGTTCCCGCTATGCGTCGTGGGTGGTGTTCAAGCGGGGCTCGGGGAGAAGGGCTCAGCCATCTGCCTTCGCGACGCCGATCGGGCAGGAGACGCCCGTGCCCCCGATGCCGCAGTACCCCGCCGGGTTCTTGTCCAAGTACTGCTGGTGATACGGCTCCGCCGCATAGAACGGGCGGCCCTCCGACGGGAGCAGTTCCGTTGTGATCGTGCCGTAGCCCGACGACGTCAGGACTCCCTGGTACGCCGTCCTCGACGCCTGTGCCGTCTGGGCCTGGGACGGGGAGTGGGTGTAGATCGCCGAGCGGTACTGCGTGCCTACGTCGTTGCCCTGGCGGAAGCCCTGCGTCGGGTCGTGGGACTCCCAGAACACCCTCAGCAGCTCCTCGTACGACACCTTCGACGGGTCGAAGACGACCCGGACCGCCTCGGTGTGGCCCGTCAGGCCCGAGCAGACCTCTTCGTACGCGGGGTTCTCGGTGTAGCCGCCCTGGTAGCCGACCAGCGTCGTCCAGACGCCCTTCGTCTGCCAGAACTTGCGCTCCGCGCCCCAGAAGCAGCCCAGGCCGAAGTCCGCGATCTCCAGGCCCTCGGGGTACGGGCCCTGCAAGGGGTTGCCCAGGACCGTGTGGCGGTCGGGGAGCTGGAATTCAGGGGTGGGGCGGCCCTTCAGGGCCTGGTCGGGGGTGGGGAGCTCGGGGGTGCGGCGGGACAGGAACATACGGGTCTCCTCGACAGTCGTCCTCTGTCACAACGTCCGGGGGCGGGCACAGATTCCTGGCCCCGGACGCCCTGCCCCGCGCCTTCCGCGGGGTGCCCGTGCAGGGCATGTCACCCTCGCCCCAGGGGGCTGCGCCCCCGTACGCCCTTCGGGCGTGTCCTCAAGCGCCGGACGGGCTGGGTTTCCCGGGCTTGGGCGCGCACATTCAGCCCCGTGGGGGTCCCCCGGACGAGGTCTGGGGGAGTTTGAGGCGCGGGGTCCGGGGCAGCGCCCCGCCAGCCGCCCGGGCAGGACACCCCACTCACCTCGGCAGCGTCGCCGGGTTCCCCCCGTTCGCCTCGTAGCCTGCGACCGCCAGGGCGCGGTAGACCGTGTACTCCGCCGCCGGGTCGTCGCTGTGCGTCCAGGGCAGCGCGCCGATGTGGCCGTCCACCCGGACCAGTTGGTGCATCGCCTCCGTCCACCTCTCCGACCGGACGAGGAAGAGGATCAGCAGATGCCGTACGTGCGCGAGCATCGGATCGTCCGGGCGGGCCGCGTGCACCGCGAACAGCGCGCCCTCCATCGCCTTGGACACCACCGCGCTCTGATAGAACCCCTGCACCATGACCAGGTCCGGGATGTGCTCGTACACCGCGAACAGCGGGAGCGCCGCCAGCAGCGAGCCCTGGGGGGCGCGGGCCGCCGAGGTGGTGGCGAAGTGGTCCGCCTCCTGGCGGGAGCCGTGCCACTTCTCGCACCAGTAGTGCAGGGCCGCCAGATGCGCGCCCATGTGCGACGGCGCGCGGTCGATCACCTTCGCCCACAGCTGGTCGAACTGATCGTGGGGGTACGCAAGTCCGCGGGCCACCGCCAGTTCGACGATGTACGGCACGGGGTCGCCGGGCGCGAGCAGCGCCGCCTCGCCGCAGAGCGTGCGCGCCTCCTCCAGGATGATCCGGAAGTCGTCCGTCCCGGCCCTCGACGACCGCCACGCCTGCTGCACCAGGAACTCCGCGTGCACCTGCGCGCCGCCCGCGTCCTTCGGGGAGTCCGAGCGCCAGGCCCGCAGCCACGCCCCGCCGACGCCCGGCTGCTGCTGGAGCTCCAGCGAGGCCGCCCCGGCGAAGGCCTGCACGCGCTGCCAGCGCACCTCGCCCTCCTTCGGGGTGCCCGCGAGCAGCTGCGCGGCGGCCCGCCAGTCCTGGGTGCGCTGGACGACCTCGAGCACGTCGAGGAGATCCTGGTCGGGGCCGGGCAGCCGGATGTCCAGCTCCTCCTGGCGTACGAAGCCGTACGTGTCGGGGTCGGCGGCGTCGGGCGCGCCGGGCGAGACCAGGCGGATGCCGGCGCGGCGGCGGAACACGTACGGGCCGACGACCGCGGTCAGCATCGCGAGCGCGATCAGGAACCAGAGAATCTCCATGCCTCCATTGTTCCGGACCCGCGGCGGAGCCGATCCTCCGCCCAGGCTCTGCCTGAAACTTCAAGGACTTCCGGACGAGGACCTCCGGTCGACGACTTCCGGACGTCGAACGGCCACGCCCCCGCGGAACTCCCCTGTTCCGGACAACGAACGGGGTGCTCCAGCACGCCGGCCCGCGCGGGACTACGCTCGGACCCATGAGCGACCAGCACTCCACGCAGAGCTTCGAGACCCTCGCGATCCACGCCGGAAACACCGCGGATCCGCTGACCGGCGCGGTCGTCCCGCCCATCTACCAGGTCTCCACGTACAAGCAGGACGGCGTCGGCGGGCTGCGCGGCGGCTACGAGTACAGCCGCAGCGCCAATCCCACGCGCACCGCCCTGGAGGAGAACCTCGCGGCGCTGGAGGGCGGCCGGCGCGGGCTCGCCTTCGCGTCCGGGCTCGCCGCCGAGGACTGCCTGCTGCGTACGCTCCTGGCGCCGGGCGACCACGTCGTGATCCCGAACGACGCGTACGGCGGCACTTTCCGGCTCTTCGCCAAGGTCGTCGCGCGCTGGGGCGTGGAGTGGTCGGTCGCCGACACCTCCGACCCGGCGTCCGTCCGGGCCGCGCTCACCCCGAAGACCAAGGTCGTCTGGGTCGAGACCCCCTCCAACCCGCTGCTGGGCATCACCGACATCGCGGCGGTCGCCGAGGTGGCGCGCGGCGCGGGCGCGAAGCTCGTCGTCGACAACACCTTCGCGAGCCCCTATCTCCAGCAGCCGATAGCCCTCGGCGCGGACATCGTCGTGCACTCGCTGACGAAGTACATGGGCGGGCACTCCGACGTCGTGGGCGGCGCCCTGATCGCGGCCGACGAGACGGTCGGCGAGGAGCTCGCGTACCACCAGAACGCCATGGGCGCGGTCGCCGGCCCCTTCGACGCCTGGCTGGTGCTGCGCGGCATCAAGACGCTGCCCGTCCGCATGGACCGGCACAGCGAGAACGCGGCCCGGGTCGCCGAGATGCTCACCCAGCACTCCAAGGTCACGCAGGTCCTCTACCCGGGACTGCCCGAGCACCCCGGCCACGAGGTCGCCGCGAAGCAGATGAAGTCCTTCGGCGGCATGGTGTCCTTCCGCGTCGAGGGCGGCGAGCAGGCGGCGGTCGAGGTCTGCAACCGTACGAAGCTGTTCACGCTGGGCGAGTCCCTCGGCGGCGTCGAGTCGCTGATCGAGCACCCGGGGCGGATGACGCACGCGTCGGTGGCGGGCTCGCCGCTGGAGGTGCCGGGCGACCTGGTGCGTCTGTCGGTCGGCATCGAGTCCGCGGACGACCTGCTGGCCGACCTCCAGCAGGCGCTGGGCTAGCCGACGGGGCATGCGAATGAGCCGGGCGCGGGCCCGGTTCTCTCAAGTCCCCGACGACGCGAGGGACTTGAGGATGTGAGGGGTCTGCCGGCGCGGCGTGCCTAGAGCGCGCCCGTCGGCGGACCCGCCGCCGAGGTCTAAGCCGAGGTCTCAGTGGTCTCAGGAGTCTCAGGCGGGGATCTTCTCGTCCTCCAGGGCCTCGCGGATCTGCGCCCGCAGCTCCGGGCCGTCCGTGTGCTGGTGCACGGAGACCGAGTGCTCCGCGGCCGCCTGGATGACTTCCTCCTCCTCGCCGCTGATGGTGAGGGTGCAGTTCATGACGCTCGGCTGCTTGCGGCAGTCGACGACTTTCCTGGTCATGGTGGCTCCTCTGTCGGAACTTCGTGCCACTCATTCCAGGATAGATCCGAATGAGCCCGGCGTACGGGGGCGAAAGCGGCCCGTCCGCCTGACTCCGGTGCTACCAGCCCTCCAGCGGCGGACTCGTCTCCGACGGCGGCGTGACCCACGGCTCCGCCAGCGACGCCCACACCGCGAAGGCGACGGCCGCCGCCACGAGCAGCGCCCACCACGCCCTGCGCAGGAGGAGGCTCCGGCGCAGCAGCCGGGCGCCGTGCTCCTCGGCGCGGGCCGCGAGGTCCGCGGGGACCGTCGGGCGCCGGGTCTCCAGCATCCGGCGGACCTCGTCCTCCCTGCGGTCCTGGCCGCTCATGACGCGGCCTTCAGCCCGGCGCCGCGGGGGCTGCGCATGGTCGCGACGGCGCGGGTGCAGATCGCCCGGACCCGTTCCACGGGGAGCCCGATCAGCGCCGCCGTCTGCTCCTCGGCCACGCCCTCGTACAGCCGCAGCACCAAGACCAGGCGCTCCTGCGGGCTGAGGCGGTCCAGGACGCCGCCGCGCACCCGGTGGTAGCGCCAGGCGCCACGGGCGAAGCGGGCGGCGAGCGCCTGGCGGGTGCGGTCGTACGGATCCTCGCCGCGCAGCCGGTCCCACTCGGCGTACGTGTGCGCCAGCGCAGCGGTCAGCAGCCGCTGCGCGTGCGGGTTGGCGGCGGGCGGCTCGGCGGTGAGCAGGGTGGCGGCGTGCAGAAGCCGGCCGGCCGCGCCCGCGACGAAGGCCTCGAACTCCCGGGCGCGGCGACGCTTGCTGGCCGTCTGCCGTTCGCTCACGTTCCTCATATAGAGGCAGCCGCGCCGCTCGGGTCAAGAGGTCGGCGGCGTCTCCGTGTCAGCGGCGGGCAGACCGGCCTGGCGGGCCGAGAGCGCGCCGTTGAAACGAGTGAGCAGCGTGCAGAACGACTCGCGCTCCGTCTCCGTCCAGCCGTCCGTCACCTGTGCCATCAGCTCGCGGCGCGAGGAGCGGACCTCTTCGAGGCGGGACGCTCCGCGCGCGGAGAGCTGGAGCACGACCGCGCGGCCGTCCTCCGGGTGCGAGGTGCGCTTGACCAGGCCGGTGTCGACGAGCGGGGCGACCTGGCGGGTGACGGTCGAGGAGTCGATCCCCATTCCGGCCGCGAGCGCCTTGACGCCCATCGGGCCTTCTTTGTCGAGGCGGTTGAGCAGCAGGTAGGCCGCCCTGTCCATGGAGTTGCGGACCTGGCCGACCCCGCCGAGACGGGTCTGCTCCGCGCGGCGCGCGAAGACGGCGACCTCGTGCTGCAGGGCGTCGAGGAGGCCGGGGCCCGAGGGGTCGGAGGCCGCCCCCCGGGAGTCAGGCGCAGTGGTCGTCATGTCCTGAGAAGTGGGCATGGCTGCGGGGGCTCTCTCGTGCGGTGGTCGGTTGGTGGGGGACAGAGTACGCGGCTGTGCCGCAGTACGTACCGGCGCTGCACAAACCCGCGAGTAGGGCTGCACAGGAGCCGCCGCCCCTTCTGTGAGCTGCGAGACTTGAGGTCATGAGCTACACCACGCCTGGCGCCTTTCGTCCCGTCATCCTCGACGACGTCCGGGGGGCGCAGAAGATGCTCGCCGGGGTCGCGCGGATGACCGCCATGGAGGGCAGCAGGCATCTGTCGCAGCTGGTGGGCTCCCCTGTGCACTTCAAGTGCGAGAACCTCCAGCGGACCGGGTCGTTCAAGCTGCGCGGCGCGTATGTGCGCATCGCCGGGCTGTCGCCGGAGGAGCGGGCGGCGGGCGTCGTCGCCGCGTCCGCGGGCAACCACGCGCAGGGCGTGGCGCTCGCGTCGTCGCTGCTCGGGGTGCGCTCGACGGTCTTCATGCCGGTCGGCGCCCCGCTGCCGAAGGTCGCGGCGACGAGGGAGTACGGCGCGCAGGTGCGGATGCAGGGCCAGGTCATCGACGAGACGCTGGCCGCGGCGCAGGAGTACGCGCGCAACACCGGCGCGGTCTTCATCCACCCCTTCGACCACCCCGACATCATCGCCGGGCAGGGCACGGTGGGGCTGGAGATCCTGGAGCAGTGCCCGGAGGTGCGGACGATCGTCGTCGGCGTCGGCGGGGGCGGCCTCGTGGCCGGGATCGCGGTGGCGGTCAAGGCGCTGCGGCCGGACGTCCGGCTGATCGGCGTGCAGGCGGAGGGCGCAGCGGCGTATCCGGTCTCGCTCTCGGTGGGTCGGCCGGTGTCGATCGACGCGCCGGTGACCATGGCGGACGGGATCAAGGTGGGGCGTCCGGGCGACGTGCCGTTCAAAATCATTGGCGATCTCGTCGACGAGGTCCGTACGGTCTCCGAGGACGCGCTCTCCAGCGCGCTGCTGCTCTGCCTCGAGCGGGCCAAGCTGGTGGTCGAGCCCGCCGGGGCGGCGCCGGTCGCGGCGCTGCTCAGCGACCCCGGGTCGTTCGAGGGGCCGGTGGTGGCGCTGCTGTCGGGCGGCAATGTGGACCCGCTGCTGATGCAGCGGATCCTGCGGCACGGCATGGCGGCCGCGGGACGCTATCTCTCGCTGAAGGTGCGGCTGGCGGACCGGCCGGGCGCGCTGGCGAGGCTGCTCGGAACGCTGTCGGAGGTCGACGCGAACGTGCTCGACGTGAGCCATGTGCGTACGGATCCGCGGCTCGGGCTCACCGAGGTGGAGGTGGAGCTGCAGCTGGAGACGAAGGGCCGGGAGCACGCGGAGGAGGTCGCGGTGGTGCTGCGGGACGCGGGTTACACCGTGCTCGACTGACGTCGGGCTGTCGGTCTGTCGGGCGGTCGGTCGGTCGGTCGGGCTGTAGGGCTGTCGGTTCGGGGCGGGGGACGGAGGCCCGGGGCCGGACTGGTTCGAGGAGTGCGGCCAACTCTGTTGTGTATCGCGATACATCGCGTTACCTTGAAGTCACGCCACAGCTCCGCCGGGCGCGAGAAAAGGCACGAACCCAGCCTCTCGTGCGAAGTTCCTACGAGCTTTCTACGAAACAATCCATCCATCTGCCACATCTGGGAGACCCCCTATGCCAGGCGCGATCTACGCCGAGGGCCTAGTGAAGACCTTCGGCGACGTACGGGCTCTGGACGGCGTCGATCTCGACGTCCCCGAAGGCACGGTCCTGGGGCTGCTCGGCCCCAACGGCGCCGGCAAGACGACGACCGTGCGGGTGCTGACCACCCTCCTCCAGCCGGACAGCGGAAAGGCCGTCGTCGCCGGGATCGATGTGCTCAAGCATCCCAACGAGGTGCGCCGCTCCATCGGCCTGTCCGGTCAGTTCGCCGCCGTGGACGAGTATCTGACGGGCCGTGAGAACCTCCATATGGTCGGCCAGCTCTACCAGATGAGCTCGCGCGACGCGAAGGCGCGGGCCGCGGAGCTGCTGGAGCGGTTCAACCTCTCCGACGCCGCCGACCGGCCCACCAAGACGTACTCCGGCGGTATGCGCCGCCGACTCGACCTCGCGGCCGCCCTGGTCGTCTCCCCGCCCGTGATGTTCATGGACGAGCCGACCACCGGCCTCGACCCGCGCAACCGGCAGCAGCTGTGGGAGGTCATCCAGGAGCTCGTCGGCGGGGGCACCACCCTGCTGCTGACCACCCAGTACCTCGAAGAGGCCGACCATCTCGCCGACGACATCTGCGTCGTCGACCACGGCAAGGTCATCGCCCGCGGCACCGCCGACCAGCTCAAGGCCCAGACGGGCGGCGAGCGCGTCGAGGTCGTCGTGCACGAGCCCGAGCAGATCGCCCCCGCCCGCGCGGTGCTCGCGGGCTTCGGCAAGGGCGAGGTCGCCGTCGCCGAGCACACCCGCAAGCTCACCGTCCCCGTCACCGGCGGCGCCAAGCTGCTGGCCGAGGTGATCCGCGAGCTCGACACCCGAGGCGTCGAGATCGACGACATCGGTCTGCGCCGCCCCACCCTCGACGACGTGTTCATCTCGCTCACCGGCCACGCCGCCGAGCTCCCGAGCGAGGACGACGACAAGCCCGAGGACGCCGTGAGCGCCCGAGCCAAGAAGTCCCGGAAGGAGAGCGCCCAGTGACCACGTCCACGGACGCCGTCAAGGTCACGGCCCCCACACCCCGAGGCGGCATCGTGCAGTCGTTCAACGACTCGCTCGTCGTCGCCAGGCGCAATCTGATCCGCATGAGCCGGATCCCGGAGATGATCATCTTCGGGATGATCCAGCCGGTCATGTTCGTAGTGCTGTTCAGCTACGTCTTTGGCGGCTCGATGAACATCGGCGGGAGCACCGACCCCGTCGTCTACCGCGAGTTCCTGATGGCCGGCATCTTCGCCCAGACCGTCACCTTCGCCACCGCGGGGGCCGGCGCGGGCATCGCCGACGACATGCACAAGGGTCTGATCGACCGGTTCCGCTCGCTGCCGATGGCCCGCGGCGCGGTCCTCACCGGACGCACGCTCGCGGACCTCGTCCAGACCACGCTGACGGTCGTCGTCCTGACGATCGTCGCCCTGCTGGTCGGCTGGCGGATCCACAACGGCATCCCCAAGGCGCTCGCGGCCTTCGCGCTGCTGCTCCTGCTCGGGTACGCCTTCTCCTGGATCGGCGCGCTGATCGGCCTCTCGGTCCGCACGCCCGAGGCGGCCACCTCAGGCGGTCTGATCTGGCTCTTCCCGGTCACGTTCATCTCGAACGCCTTCGTGGACTCCAGCCAGATGGCGGGCTGGCTCCAGCCCATCGCCGAATGGAACCCCTTCAGCGCCACGGTCCAGGCCTGCCGCGAGCTGTTCGGCAACCCCGGGGTCTCGCCGTCCGACGCCTGGCCGATGGCCCACCCGGTGCAGGCGTCGCTGCTCTGGTCGGTGCTGATCATCGTGGTGTTCCGGACGCTGTCGGTGCGCAAGTACCGCTCGGCCGCGGCCTGACGGCTCAGGGCCCTGGATCCCAGGGCCCTGACGCTTGACGGCCCCCGCGCCTCAGGGCGCGTAGCCCGACACGATCTGGCCGTCGAAGGTGGTGACGAAGAGCGCCCCTCCGGCGGCCAGAACGCTGTTCGCGCCCTGCTCCGCGTTGCCGCCGTCCGCCGTCTCGAAGTCGACGGAGTTGCCCGCCTCGTCCGATGCCTCGGGGTCGTCCAGCGGCATCGACTCGATCCGCGTCCCCTCGGTCACCAGAAGCCGGTCTCCGGCGAAGGCCAGCTCCTCCGCGGTCGCGTGGTCGGCGTCCTGCCAGCGCTCCCGTCCGGTCGCCAGGTCGTACAGGTAGAAGGCATCCCGGTCGCTGAGCGCCACGACCCCCCGCGCGTTCACCGCGAAGCCGCCCCAGCCCTGGATCCCCCGGGCGAACGTCCGCACGTGCTTCAGCGTCCTGCCGTCGAAGACGGCGATCCCGGCGCCCTCCCCGGCCTGGCAGAGCACGGACTTCTGGTGGACGACGAGGGAGAAGCAGCCCGTCGCCCCCGTGCCCCGCGCGGCCTCCTCGCCGGTACGGGCGTCCAGCGCGACCGGCATGCCTCCCGCCGGCACGTACACCCGCCCGCCCGCGGTCACCGGCCCCTCCGGGATCGAGGCCAGCGGTCTGCGCCACAGCTCCTTGGCCGTCTCGCCCAGCTTCACCGCCGTGACCAGACCGGACTTCTCGTCGGCCACGTTCAGGTACGTCGTGTAGAGCACCCCGTCCAGCATGTCCGTGCCCTTCACCGCCCAGCCGCCCTCGGGCACGGCCAGCCGGCCGTGCTCCTTGCCGTCCTTCAGGCCGTGCACCCGCACGCCGTCCGGTCCCGTGACGTACACCCGGTCCCCGACGACGGCCGGATACTGAGCCGTCGGCCGCGGCAGGGCGCCGCGCCCCGGCCGCGACCAGAGCTTCGTGCCGTCGGCCGCCTTGAGCGCCACGACCGCGCCGCCCTGCCCCGAGCAGAGCAGGATCTCGGGGGAGAGGGCGCAGGGACCCATGCCCTCGTCCACCTTCACCGACCAGGGCGACCAGCCGGCCGGGCGGGCGGAGCGGTCCACTCCGGCCTTGCCGAAGTCGCGGCCGTGCCCCTCGCCGGCGTACGGGTGGACGACCCGGTCGAGCGTGGCGGGCTTGGGCCCGTTCGTCGGCGTGGACCCGCCCCCACCGCCCCCACCGCCCCCGCCGGCCGCGCCCCCGGCGGCCGAACCGCCCTCCCGCTCCCCGTCGTCGAGCAGGGTCACGCCCACGCCCGCCAGCACGCCGACCGCCGCCGCGCCCGCCGCGACCGCCGCCCAGGGACGACGGCGCCGCGCCTTCGCCGGGGCGGCGGCGGGGGCGGTGTCGGGCCGGGCCGACATCGCCGTCGGGGAGTACGGAATCTGCGGGGCGAGCGTCGGCAGGTCGGCCACCCCCGCACCGGACGCCGCCGCCTCGCCGATCCGCCGCGCGGAGTCCCCGTACTCGGCCAGCAGCGAGAGCACCCCGCCCGGCCAGGGGAAGGCCGCCGGCGCCTCGGACCCCGGCGGCTCCAGCAGCTCCGCCAGCTTCGCCGCCGACGGCCGCTCCGCCGGGTCGAGCCGCAGGCAGCGCTCCACGACCGGCCGCAACTCCTCCGGCACACCGTCGAGTTCGGCGTCGGCCCGGCTGATCCGGAAGACGACCGACGCCATCTCCTCGTCGTGGAAGGGCCCGCGCCCGCTCGCCGCGAACGCGAGCACCGCGCCCAGGCAGAACACGTCCGACGCGGGCACGACGGCCCGGCTGCCGGTCAGATGCTCCGGCGACATGAACCCCGGCGAGCCCACGACCAGACCGGTCGAGGTCAGCGCCGTCGCCTCGAAGGCCTGCGCGATGCCGAAGTCGATGAGCTTCGGCCCGGAGGCGCCCAGCAGCACGTTCGCGGGCTTCAGATCCCGGTGGAGCACCTTCGCCTCGTGCACGGCGTCCAGCGCCCGGGCGAGAGCGGCGCCCAGCGCCCGTACCGCAGCCGCCGGCAGCGCCCCGGCCCGTGTGACGGCCTCGGCGAGCGAGGGCCCGGGGACGTACTCGGTGGCCAGCCAGGGCGCCGGGGCGTCCGCGTCGGCGTCGACGAGCTGCGCCGCGTGGGGGCTGGAGACCGAGCGCGCCGCCGTGATCTCGCGCCGGAACCGGGCCCGGAAGTCCCCGTCGAGGTCCAGGTCCTCCCGCACGGTCTTCACCGCGACCATCCGATGCGGGTCGGCCGTCGGCGCGTCCGCCCGGCACGCCAGATGGACCTCGCCCATGCCGCCCGCCCCCAGCCGGGCCAGCAGTCGGTAGGGGCCGACGAATCGCGGGGGCTGCCCGGCGGGCAGTGCTACCAGCACGGAAGGGATTCCTCTCGGTTCTCAGCCGGTTTCTTGGGCAGCTCTACGGATCACCTCGGCAGCTCTGCGGATCACTTCGGCAGCTCTACGGAGGCGACGACGCCCTTGTCGAAGGCGACATGGGCGATCCCGCCGACCGGCAGAACCTCCGGCTCCCGGGTCGTCTTGGCCAGGTTGACGCCCCAGTCGATGTCGAAGGCCTCCTCCGGGGCGCGCGGGCCTGGCGCGCCAGGCACCGCCGTGGTCGTCAGAGCGGCCGGCCTGCCGTCCTTGCCGAGGCGCACGGTGTACAGCGCGCTGTAGTCGGCGTAGACGACCTGGTCGCCGGCGAGCAGCGGGGTGGACCAGCTCTGTTGCAGGCCCTTGGGGGCTTTCTTGATCGGGTACGACCCCAGCCGCTTCCCGTCGCGCGGATCGTGGACCTGGAGGCCGCCGTCGAACACGACGGCGGCCGTGGGGCCGATCACGTCCACGCGCAGCTTCTCGACCGGTGGGGCCAGACGTCCCTTTGAGGCGAGCGTGGCGGAGTCCAGGACCCGCAGGTGCTCGCGCAGGCTGCCGCCGAGGAGGGCGTCCGCGCAGTAGGCCGTCGCCCCGACGATCTTCACCGACCAGCAGTTCTCGGCCTCCTTGTCGGCCTGGCCGCGCACCTCCCCGGTCTTCGCGTCGTACGCGACGAGTCCGCCGTCGCTCAGCGCGTACACCCGGCCGCCGGCGAAGGCCACCGGCTCGTACGGGCGGGTCTCGGCTTTCGAGGTCGTGGCGTTGGTCAGCTCCTTCTTCCACAGCTCGGCGCCGTCGGCCAGGGAGTAGGCGGTCATGCCGACGCGCTCCAGGGTGTTCCCCGCCGTCTTCATGGCGGCGAAGACGACGCCGTCGCCGACGATCGGTCGGGAGTCGGTGCCCTGGGCGCCCAGGCCGCGCTTCTCCCAGCGGACCTTCCCGGTGCGGGCGTCGCGTACCTGCAGCCTGCCGGCGGCGGTGAAGACGACGGCGTCGTCGTGGACGGTCGGCCGGGTCGCGCTGTCCGCGACGAACACCGCGCCGGTCGGACCGATGAAGCTCTCGGAATCGTCCGTCTTCGTGCCGCCGAGGTCCGCCGACCACAGCTTCTTGCCGTTCGCCGGGTCCAGCGCCTCGTACCCCCCGTTCGTCGTCCGGCAGACCAGCACCCTCGTGCCCGCCGCGCAGCCGAACGCGGGCGCGGGGAGCTTCGTCGTCCAGGGCTTCCAGCCGGCGGGACGCTGGGCGGGGTTCTGCGGCACGATCCCGGAGGAGTCCGCGAGGCCCTTGTGGTCGACCCCGGCGATCTCCGGCTGGGGCGTCACGGGCGGCTGGGCGGCCGGGGACTTCTTCTCGCCCTTGGGGAGGAGCACATAGGCGCCCACGCCGCCGGCCACGACCGCGAGGGCGACGGCGACCGCGATCAGTCCCCGGCGCCGCCTCCGCGGCGGGGACGCCGGCGTCGGCGTCGGCGCGAGGGGCGGCAGCGTCGGCAGCTGGTCCACCCCGGGCGCCGCGACCGGGGCCGCGGCCGGCGCCTCGAGGAGCGGACCGCCCGCCGCCACCAGCTGCGCGAGCGCCCTTCCGTACTCCCCGATGTGCTCCCGCACGCTCTCGGGCCACGCGGGCCGCCGCTCCCCGCCGAGCAGCTCCACCAGCTCGGCCGGGGACGGCCGCTCGGCCGGGGCGAGGCGCAGACAGGCGGCGACTGTCTCGCGCAGCTCGTCCGGCACCCGGCTCAGGTCCGCCTCCGCCTGGGAGACGCGGTAGAGGACGGCCGCCAGGGGCCCGTCCCCGAAGGGGTCCTCGCCGGTCGCCGCGTAGCAGAGCAGCGAGCCCAGGCAGAAGACGTCCGAGGCACCGGTGACATGGCGTGCGCCGGCGACGTGCTCGGGCGACATGAACGCGGGGGTGCCGACCATCATCCCGGTCGCCGTCATGGTCGTGGCGCCGTTGCTGCGGGCGATGCCGAAGTCGATCAGGCGCGGCCCGTCGACGGACAGCATGACGTTGCCGGGCTTGAGGTCGCGGTGCAGGACCCCGGCCGCGTGCAGATCGGCGAGCGCGCGGGCGATCCCGGCGCCCAGCTCCCGCACCGTTGACACCGGCAGCGCGCCGCCGCGCCGTACGGCCTGGGACAGGCTCGGCCCCGGCACGTACGCCGTCGCCAGCCAGGGCGTCTCGGCGTCCGCGTCCCCGCCCTCCGGAGCGGCGGCGTACGCGCTCCGCACCAGGGCCGCGACCTTGATCTCGCGGCGGAAGCGGTCGCGGAAGGCGGGCTCGTTCGCGACGTCCCGCCGTACGGTCTTCACGGCGACGTAGGTCCCGGCGACGATTCCCGCGGCCGGTCCGGCGGCCGGCCCCTCGACGGAACCCGGGCCCGACCCCTCGACGGAACCCGATCCCGACCCCTCGACGGAACCCGATCCCGATCCCGGCCCCGCCCCCTGGCCGTTCGACCGGCCCAGGAACACCTCGCCCATGCCGCCGGCCCCGAGCCGCGCCAGCACGTCGTACGGTCCGATCCGCCGTGGTGTGCCCTCGCGCAGCGGTCCCAGCACGTCTCATCTCCCCCTTGTGACGCGACGTCAGCCCGCATCATTACATGTGCATGCAGAGCTAAGGGCCGGACCCCCAGGGGGTCCGGCCCTTGATCGACTCTTCGGCTCAGCCGGTGTACGGCTTGGCCGCGAGGATGGTCACCGCGGCCTTCTTGCCGTTCGGCAGCTCGTACTCGGCTTCCTCGCCGACCTTCTTGCCGAGCACGCCGGAGCCCAGCGGGGACTGCGGGGAGTACGTCTCGATGTCGGCGCTGGCGTATTCGCGCGAAGCCATCAGGAACGTCAGGGTGTCGTCCTCGTCGCCGTCGAAGGCGATGGTCACGACCATGCCGGGCTCGACCACGCCGTCGTCCGCCGGGGCCTCGCCGACCTTGGCGTTGTCCAGGAGCTGGGTCAGCTGGCGCACACGGAGCTCCTGCTTGCCCTGCTCCTCCTTGGCCGCGTGGTACCCGCCGTTCTCCCGCAGGTCCCCCTCCTCACGCGCCGCCTCGATCTTCTTGGCGATCTCGGTGCGCGCAGGACCAGACAGGTACTCCAGCTCGGCCTTGAGCTGGTTGTACGCCTCCTGGGTGAGCCAGGTGACGTTTTCGCTGGTCTGGGTCACAGGTGCTCCTCGTAGGTACTGGGAATACAAAGCATCGCCCTACCCAGAAGGATGGTGCCTCCATGGGCGGGCGAAACCACGAGCCTAACAATTTCGCGGCCCCAGGGGGAGGACGAAAGCCACTAGAATTGCGTTAACGCAGGTCAGGGTCGGAATCCCGGGAGCGGCCGGGAGTGGCCTGGTGCCGTCCGGCTGCTGTGCGGCGAGTCAGTCCGCGCCGCCGCCCTCGGCCCCGGCGCGGAACCCGCTCCGCGTTCGTGGCGCGGAACCCGCTCCGCGTTCGTGGCGCAGGGCCCGCTCCCCGTTCGATCCAAGGTCGCGGGTGCGGAGTCCTTCGTGGCGCAGGGCCCGCTGCCCGCCGTCCTCAGTCTGCCGCAGGACCCGCTCGGCGTCAGCCCGAGGCCGTGCAGCCCACCAGCTCCGCGCTGGTCGCCCTCGCCGTCGTGCGCACCTTCACGACCTCGTCGACCCGGCTCTCGCCGCGCTGGTCGACCCGTACGTCCAGCCGTCCCACCTCGGCGCCGTCCTGGGCGCGCGAGCGCAGCGTGCACGTGCCGGCGGTGTTCTCGTCCTTGCGGATCTCGAGGTGCACCTGCACCTCGGAGTCCGAGGCCACGTCGAACTTGATCACTTCCGCGCTGATCTTCTGGCCGGCGATGTAGTCGTAGCCGAACCAGCCGATCATGGCGAGCAGCCCGACGCCCAGACCCGCGCCCACGATCTTGAGCTTGCGGTCCGCGCGTTGGTCCGCCGAGCGGCCGTATCGGCCCTCTGGGAGCTCCTCGCGCACGGCGGTCATGATCGTTCCTCTCGGATAGGGGCGCCCGGAATTTTCCGCCCCCCGATTCGGTCACTATAGAAGCCGCGCCCCCGCCGTATGACCGCCGCCCTCCCTCGACGTACCAAGGGGCGGTGCATGACAATTGCGACTAATCATTGAGGATCGAGTCTTGACTGATCAGCTGCGACTGATGGCCGTTCACGCCCACCCCGACGACGAGTCGAGCAAGGGCGCGGCCACGATGGCCAAGTACGTGTCCGAGGGGGTGGACGTGCTGGTCGTGACCTGCACGGGCGGCGAGCGCGGCTCCATCCTCAACCCCAAGCTCCAGGGGGACGCGTACATCGAGGAGAACATCCACGAAGTGCGCAGAAAGGAGATGGACGAGGCGCGCGAGATCCTCGGCGTCGGGCAGGAATGGCTCGGCTTCGTCGACTCCGGACTGCCGGAGGGCGACCCGCTGCCGCCGCTGCCGGAGGGCTGTTTCGCGCTGGAGGACGTCGAGAAGGCGTCGGCGCGGCTGGTGGCGTCCATCCGCGCGTTCCGTCCGCACGTCGTCACGACGTACGACGAGAACGGCGGCTATCCGCACCCCGACCACATCATGACCCACAAGATCTCGATGGTGGCCTTCGACGGGGCGGGCGACGCGGAGAGGTTCCCGGAGTCCGAGTTCGGGCCGGTCTGGCAGCCGCAGAAGCTCTACTACAACCAGGGCTTCAACCGTCCGCGCACGGTCGCGCTGCACGAGGCGCTGCTGGAGCGGGGCATGGAGTCCCCTTACGGAGAGTGGCTGGAGCGCTGGAAGGAGTTCCAGCGCGCCGAGCGGACGCTGACCACGTACGTCCCGTGCGGCGAGTTCTTCGAGATCCGCGACAAGGCGCTGATCGCGCACGCCACGCAGATCGACCCCGAGGGCGGCTGGTTCCGCGTGCCCATGGAGATCCAGCAGAAGGTCTGGCCCACGGAGGAGTACGAGCTCGCCAAGTCTCTGGTCGATACCTCCCTCCCCGAGGACGACCTCTTCGCGGGCATCCGCGACAATGCCTGACATGAGCGCTAGCGCAGACCTCGCAATGACGCACGCGGCCACCCTCGCCGCGGAGCTCGACAAGAACAAGGTGACCCCGGGCGTCCTCGGCTTCCTCGTCTTCGCGGCGCTGGCCGTGGGCGTGTGGTTCCTGATGAAGTCGATGAACCGCCACATGGGCAGGATCGACTTCGAGGAGGCCCCGGACCCGCGGGCCTCGGCGTCGGCGTCGGCCTCCGGCTCCAGCTCCACGACGGGCAAGGCCGCGTCCGGCAGCTAGGCGTGCACAGCGCGTGACCGGCGGGTCGGCGGATCATGCGGCCCGCCGGCGGCGCGGATAGCGACCGCGCGCACTCCGACGACGTACGAGTCGATCGGAGTGCGCGCGTGAGGCGGCGGGCGGGGGCGGCTGGGTGAGCGGCGTGGCGGCTACGCGCGCCGCGGCGGCGGGCTCGGCCTCCGGCTCGGTCTCCGGCTCCGGCTCCACTGCCGAGCCGGGTGGTTCGGAGATCCCACGGAAGCCCGCGTCACCGGTCGACGGGCAGCGGCGGGCGGCTGCGTGACAGCCGCGCGGCCCCGCCAACGGGCTGCGGGCGGACGGCGGGGCCCGCGCCGCGACGGCAGCCTCCGCCTCCGGCTCGGACTCCGGCTCCACGACAGCAGCGGGCGCGGCTGCGCCCACCCGCCCCACCCCACCCGCCCCGTCTACGCGTCCGCCTCCACCGGGACGCCCATCACCTCGCGCGCGTGTCGGTTCGGGGCCATGCCCAGGTCCCAGGCCTGCCAGCCGTCCTCCAGGCGGACGCCGCGCTCCAGCATCACCGTCAGGGCCGTCGCGCACTCCTCCAGCTTGCCGTCGCGCGCCGAGTGCGGGCCGGCCGTCAGCTGGGACAGCTCCTCCTGGGCGACCACCGTGCCCACCTCGACGCCGCCCGGCGAGGCGTACGGCAGCAGCGTGCAGCGCAGGAAGCGCGCCCAGTCCCCGCCACGGCGGTCCTCGTACGAGGCGAACAGCTCGATCGCCTGGTCGCACAGCGCCAGCGCCTGCGCGGCGCGGCTGTTGCCCGCGTCGATCAGGGCCAGCTCCAGGCACGTCCACGCCTCGCCGTGGGCCACGCCGATGCGGGCGAAGTCGGCGCGGGCGTCGACCAGGAGCTGACGGGCGAAGCCGGAGTTGCGGAGGTTGCCGGTCTGGGCCGCGCGCTGGTCGCGGGTGACGCGGCCGGAGTGGTGACGGGCGCAGGCCAGGCCGTACACGTCCCGCATCCGGGAGAACATCGTGCGCGCCCGCTCCAGCTCCCGCACCGCCTGGTCGCGGTCGCCGCTCTCCTCCAGCGCCTGCCCCAGGTAGTACAGCGTCCACGCCTCGCCGCGCGCGTCCTCCTGGTCGCGGTGGCGCGCCAGGGCCTGGCGCAGCTGCTCCACGGCCGGGGCGGGGTCGCCGTCCACGAGACGGGCGCGGGCCAGCTGGGTCAGCGCCCAGGCCTCGCCGCGCTCGTCGTGGGTGCGGCCGTACAGGTCCAGCGCGGCCCCCAGCTCCGACTCGGCGCGCGGGACGTCGCCCATGCGCAGACAGACCTGGCCGAGCTGGAAGTGCGTCCAGGCCTCGCCGTGCAGCGACTCGCCCTCGCGGTGCAGGGTCAGCGCCGTGTCCAGCAGCGCCAGGGCCTGTCGGAGATTGGCCCGGTCGCGCTCGACCGCGGCCAGCGCGTGCAGCGACCAGGCGCGGTCCTCGGCCTGCTCCTTGGAGGACTGGAGCTCGATCGCCTCGTTGAGCTTGGCCGCCGCCTCGGTGAGATAGCCCTGGTGGTGCAGGGTGATGCCGAGGGAGCAGAGCGCGAGGGCCGTGCCCGCGTCGTTGTGCGCCTCGCGGTAGAGGCCGACGACCGAGGAGAGCGTGGTGCGGGCCTTGTCGAGCTCGCCGAGCTGCCGGGCCGCGATGCCGGTGCGCCACCGCACGGAGCGCTCCAGCAGACCCTGGTCCACCGCCTGCGACAGCTCGCTGATCTCGCCGAGCCGGTAGAGGTCGCCGCGCAGCAGGCAGTAGTCGCACAGCGCGCCCAGCAGGTTGAGCACCGCCTGCTGGTTCACGCCCTCCGCGTGCCGCAGCGCCGAGGTGATGAAGCTGGACTCGTCGTCCAGCCAGCGCAGCGCGGACTCCAGCGAGGAGAAGCCGTGCGAGCCGAACTGCCCGGCCCGCGTGGAGAGCTTGCCGTCGACCATGCGGATGACCGCGCCGGCCAGCTCGGCGTAGTTCTCGATGAGCCGCTCCTGCGCGGCCGTGCGCTCCGCCGCCTCCTCCTCGTCCAGCAGGCGCGCCCGCGCGAAGGACCGTACGGCGTCGTGCAGCCGGTAGCGGCTGGCCCGCACATGGTCGATCAGGCCGGCGCCGGCGAGGCCGGCGAGCAGCCGCTGGGCCTCCTGCTCGTCGGTGGCCAGCAGCGCGGCCGCGGCAGCCGCGCCCAGCGACGCCCGGCCCGCGAGCGCGAGCCGGCGCAGCAGCCGGCGCGCCTGCTCGGGCTGGTCGGTGTAGCGCAGCCACAGCGCCCGCTCGACCGGGTCCACCGGGCCGTACGCGCCGAGGTCCGCCGCCAGCTGGGCCGTGGAGCGCGGGCCGAGCGAGGAGCCGGCGATCCGCAGGGCGAGCGGCAGCCCGCCGCACAACTCCCGTACCTCGTCGGCGGACTGGGCGTCGTACGGACCGGTCGACGGGTCCTCGGCCGACGCCCGCAGCAGCTGCTCGGCGCCCGCCGAGTCCAGCGCCTCGACGGGGACCTGGTGCACCCACGCCGGGATGTCGTCGGGCAGCTCCAGGCGGGCGCGCGCGGTGACCAGCACCAGACTGTCCGAGCGCTCCGGCAGCAGGGTGCGCACCTGGGCCGGGTCGGTCGCGTCATCCAGCACCACCGTCACCGGCAGGCCGGTCAGATGCTGGTGGTAGAGCTCGCTCAGCCGCCGCACCTGCTGGTCGGCCGACGAGCGTTCCCGGAACAGCAGCTGCTCGCGCGGCGCGCCCAGCCGGTTCAGCAGATGCAGCAGCGCATCGCGCGTAGAGAGCGACTGGCCGCCCTCGCCGCGCAGATCGACCAGGCAGGCGCCGCGGAACTGGTCCTTGAGGTCGTGCGCCGCCCGGATCGCCAGCGTGGTGCGGCCCGCGCCCGCCGCTCCGTACAGCACGACGACGGTCGGCTTGGTCTCGGTGGAGGCGCGGGCGGCGTGCACCCACTGCGCGATCTGCGCCATCTCCTCGCGGCGGCCCTCGAACACGCCCTGCGGCTGCGGCAGATGCCCGAAGGACTGCTCGAGCACGGACCGCCTGCGCGCCGCCGCGCTGCGGTCCGCGCCGCGCAGCTGCGGCCCGGGGGCAGGCTGCTTGGCCGTACGCGTCGAGGCGGCCAGCATCCGCTGCTGGTCGAGGAACGGACGGATGCCCCGCACCTCCAGCGCGGTCAGCCACTGCAGCCGCAGCTGCTCGGGTCCGCCCGGCTGGCTGAGCGCGCCAGCCCGGCGGTGGGCGGCCGGCCAGTGCGACGCGGTCACCTTGGCCACGGTGGTCGCCGCCCCCGCGACGGCGACCAGCGCCCCGGCGGCGAGCGCCGTGTTCGGCGCCGTGCCGAGCGCGACGTCCGCACCGAAGGCGACGGCGGCCGCAACGGCCGTCACCAGCGCGGGAGTCGCGATGTTCTGCCTGCTGAAGTGCGCGGACAGCGGCTGCTGGCCCGCCTCGGCCTCCGCGAGCGCCGCCTCGTACGCCGCGTACTCCTCGCCGGCGCTGGCCGCCATCGCGTCCAGGGCGGATCTTCCGCGCGCCAGCAGCACGCCTGAGTCCGACCGCCCGCCTGAGCGCCGCGCCTCTTCCTCGACGGCGCGTGCCAACAGCCGCTCGGCCTCGGCCCGATGGCTGTCCCGCATATGGGTCCCCCTCCGAAAGCACCGGTTCCGCGTCCGGCGACCAGTGTCCTGTGTACGGCGCGTCAGCGCGAGGAGTCCGACGATCATCCGCACCCGAGAGGGGGAGGGACGACCTGCCGAACCGCCTCGCCCAGAAGGCTTCCCCCTCGCTCCTGCAGCACGCCGACGGCATCCCGGCTGATCGGGCGGGACGGGACTCTGCGGAACGACCGGCCTACGGCGCCGGGAAGCCGAACTCGCGGATCGCGAAGGGCGTTTGGGGCGATGCCCCGGGCGGGCAGCTGAGGCTGCCGTTCTCGCGCATGCGGGTCGTCAGGTGGCTGCCAGGTCCACGGTGACGGGGAAGGGCACGGCGGCCTTGATCACGCCGGTGAACATCTCGCCCTCCCGGTAGGCCTTGGTGGCGGGGTCGAGTACGTAGGTGTAGATGATGGGGACGCCGTTGGCAGCCTGCTCGATGCGCCAGTAGAAGGGGATGCCGGCCTTGGCGTACTGGTCCACCTTCACGATCCGGTCGGTGGTCTCCGATCCGGGCGACACGACCTCGACGACCAGGAGTACGTGTTCGGGGCGGGTGGGCGTGAGGTCGATGGTCTCTGCCCGGTAGACGATGACGTCCGGACGGCGGTTGGTGAGTGGAACGTCCTGCAGACGTACGTCGAAGTCCGTGTCGGCGTTCCAGTCCGGGCCCGCGGCGGAGTCCAGGGCATTGGCCAGGATCCTGGCCAGCCGGTTGTGCCGCTTGGAGTCGCTCGGGCTCACGACGACCATCCCGTCCACGAGCTCAATGCCGGCACACTGCTCCTCGGACCAGGAGTCGTACTGCTCCGCGCTGATCTGGGTGTGCATCCACGCGGGCGCCACCATTTCGGCGGTCATGGTGCCGCCTCCTCCGAGGAGCCTCGACAGTTCCAGCGCTGCTGGGCTCAGCCTACTGTCCGATGATGCCGAGGTACCCGATTTCGGTGGAGCGTGATTGCGTCCAGTACGTGCTGGCGCAAAGCGCTTCGGCCAAGCGAGGCAGAGCCCATGCGGGCCTCGTCGACTGGGCGGGGCCCTGTGAGAGGCTGGCTCGTATGAACCGGCTGGCTGGCGTGACCTCGCCCTATCTGCTTCAGCACGCGGACAATCCGGTCGACTGGTGGCCCTGGACGCCGGAGGCTTTCGAGGAAGCGCGACGGCGCGATGTGCCCGTTCTGCTGTCGGTTGGCTACTCGGCGTGCCACTGGTGCCATGTGATGGCCCACGAGTCCTTCGAGGACGAGGCGACCGCGGAGTATCTGAACCAGCACTACGTCGCCGTGAAGGTCGACCGCGAGGAGCGGCCGGACGTCGATGCCGTGTACATGGAGGCGGTGCAGGCGGCGACCGGGCACGGCGGCTGGCCGATGACCGTCTTCCTGACCGCTGAGGGCGAGCCCTTCTACTTCGGCACCTACTTCCCGCCCGAGCCCCGCCACGGCATGGCCTCCTTCCGGCAGGTGCTGGAAGGGGTGACGGCCGCCTGGACGGACCGCAGGGACGAGGTCGGCGAGGTCGCCGGGAAGATCGTCCGCGATCTGGCGGGCCGCTCGCTCGCCTACGGCGGGGACGGAGTGCCCGGCGAGGAGGAGCTGGCGCAGGCGCTGCTCGGGCTGACGCGGGAGTACGACGAGCGCAACGGCGGCTTCGGCGGCGCGCCCAAGTTCCCGCCGTCGATGGTCGTGGAGTTCCTGCTGCGCCACCACGCCCGCACCGGCGCCGAGGGCGCGCTGCAGATGGCCGCCGACACCTGCGAGGCGATGGCGCGGGGCGGGATGTACGACCAGCTCGGCGGCGGTTTCGCGCGGTACTCCGTGGACCGCGAGTGGGTCGTGCCGCACTTCGAGAAGATGCTCTACGACAACGCGCTGCTGTGCCGGGTGTACGCGCATCTGTGGAAGGCCACCGGGTCGGAGCTGGCGCGGCGGGTGGCGCTGGAGACCGCGGACTTCATGGTGCGGGAGCTGCGCACGGGCGAGGGCGGCTTCGCCTCGGCGCTCGACGCGGACAGCGCCGTCGCCGAGGAGTCGGAAGGCCCCGGCGCCGAGGGCGGGCGGCATGTCGAGGGGGCGTTCTACGCGTGGACGCCGCAGCAGTTGCGGGCCGTCCTCGGCGACGAGGACGGGCAGCGGGCCGCCGCGCTCTTCGACGTCACGGAGGATGGAAACCTCGAAGAGGGCGCGGAAGGCGCGTCGGTCCTCCAACTCCCGCACGGGGAGCCCGATCCCGAGATCCGGGAGCGGCTGCTGGCGGCGCGCGAGCAGCGGCCGCGGCCGGGGCGGGACGACAAGGTGGTCGCCGCGTGGAACGGCCTCGCCATCGCCGCGCTCGCCGAGGTCGGGGCGTACTTCGACCGGCCGGACCTGATCGAGCGGGCGACGGAGGCGGCGGACCTGCTGGTCCGGCTGCACCTGGACGACCACGCCCGGCTCTCCCGTACCTCCAAGGACGGCAAGGCCGGCGCCAACGCCGGGGTGCTGGAGGACTACGCCGACGTCGCCGAGGGCTTCCTGGCGCTGGCGTCGGTCAGCGGCGAGGGGGTCTGGCTGGAGTTCGCCGGCGTCCTGCTGGACGTCGTCCTCGAGCAGTTCGTCGCCGAGGGCGGGGCGCTGTACGACACCGCGCACGACGCCGAGCAGCTGATCCGGCGCCCGCAGGACCCGACCGACAACGCGACCCCGTCCGGCTGGTCGGCGGCGGCCGGCGCGCTGCTCTCGTACGCCGCCCACACCGGCTCTGCGGCCCACCGCACCGCCGCCGAGGGCGCGTTGGGCGTGGTGAAGGCGCTCGGTCCGCGTGCCCCGCGCTTCATCGGCTGGGGCCTGGCGGTCGCGGAGGCGCTGCTGGACGGGCCGCGCGAGGTGGCGGTCGTGGGGCCGCAGGACGACCCCCGCACGCGGGAGCTGATCCGTACGGCACTGCTGGCGCCGGCCCCGGGCGCGGTCGTCGGCTCCGGGGAGGCGGGCGGCGAGGAGTTCCCGCTGCTGGCCGACCGGCCGCTGGTGGACGGCGCCCCGGCGGCGTACGTCTGCCGGAACTTCGTCTGCGACCGGCCCACGACGGAGGCGGCCGAGCTCGCCGCCAAGCTCGCCAACACGCCCTCCGCCGGCGACGGGAATCTCAGCCCCGCCGGAGACTGAGGCGCGGGGTTCGGGGCGGAGCCCCGAGAAGCTCCGCTAGGGCCTCCACCCCTGCCCCATCCGCCGCAGCGCCCCGTCCGCCAGCCCCACCACGTCGTCCACGTGCCCCCTCCCCGCCCAGTACAGGAGCACCTCCCGCAGCGCCCCCAGCACCGCCGCCGTGAACACCCGGACGTTCAGGTCGTCGTGGGCGCGGCCCAGCCGGTCCGCCAGGGCGCGTGCGAGGAGGTCCGACGTCGTCGCCATCGTCTCCGTCATCCGCGCGCGGACCGCCGGGACCTCCGCCAACAGCTTCGTACGCTGGACGAACTCCTCGCGCTCCTCGGCCACGAACGTCGCCAGGCTCCGCGTCAGCACCGTCCGGAGCGAGTCCAGCGGATCCTCGTCCGCCGGTCTCGCCCTGAGCTCCGCCACGAGGACCGGGTCGTACTCGTCGCTCAGGACGATGTCCTCCTTGGTGGGGAAGTAGCGGAAGACCGTCGAGGGGGAGACGTCCGCCGCCTCCGCGATCTGTTCGACGGTGGTCGCCTCGTACCCCTGCTCGGCGATGAGCCGATGGGTCGCGCGGCGGATCGCGACGCGCGTCTTGAGCTTCTTGCGTTCGCGCAGTCCCAGCTGAGGCGCCGTGGCGGCCATGGTCGTCGGTCTCCTCTGCGAGCTGATGTCAAATGATGGTAGCTCTCAAAAGGGAGAGGCCGTGGCGTCGTCGCCACGGCCTCGGGAGAGCTGGGGGAGGGGGAGGGAGGGTCAGGACTGCTGGTACGCCACCATCGAGATGCCGACGTAGTGCACGATGAACGCCGCCAGCGTGAGCGTGTGGAAGACCTCGTGGAAGCCGAACCACCGCGGCGACGGGTTCGGTCGCTTGATCCCGTAGATCACGCCGCCCGCGCTGTAGAGCAGCCCGCCGACGATCACGCAGACGAGCACCGCGATCCCGCCCGTCTGCATGAACTCCGGCAGGAAGAAGACGGCCGCCCAGCCCATCGCGATGTAGCAGGGGGTGTAGAGCCAGCGCGGGGCGCCGACCCAGAAGACCCGGAACGCTATGCCCGCCACCGCGGCCGCCCAGACCGCCCACAGCAGCGGCTTGCCGCTGGAGTCGGGGAGCAGGAGCACGGTCAGCGGGGTGTACGTGCCCGCGATGATCAGGAAGATGTTGGAGTGGTCGAGCCGGCGGAGCACGGCTTCGCCGCGGGGGCCCCAGTTGCCGCGGTGGTAGAGCGCGCTCACGCCGAAGAGCAGGCATGCGGTGAAGACGTAGATCGCGCAGGCGATGCGGGCCCGCGTGGAGTCGGCGAGCGCGGTCAGCACGAGGCCGGCCACCAGGACGGCGGGGAACATTCCGGCATGCAGCCAGCCGCGCAGCCTCGGCTTCACCGGTGTCGGTTCTATCTCGGTCACTTCGGGCGCGGCAGCAGTCATGGACTGGATGGTACCTACGCGACCGTAGGTAACGGTCGAATCCTGCCAGGATCTCTCCACGCCGCCGCCCCAACAGCCCTGTTGCGATGTTCGCACGGCGATCCGGAGGCGCTTCCGTCGGCCTCTCGAAGGCCTCTCGACGGCGCCCGGGATGTGCGGCGCGTGGGGTGGGAGTGCGCCCCCGGGAGAACTGTGAGAGCGATTCGAGGGGGCCTCCACCGCGCGCCAGTCGCCCCTTGAGTGGCGATGCTCACGTGAGAGGTCCTCTGGACATATGGGCACGAGGCACGGATGATCAGATGAGTGCGGTCGGCACCGGATGAGCGCCAAGGTCGACATGTGAAGCATCCGGGTCGCAGCCCCCACGGGGCAGATATCCATCAACCCCTCACTTAGGAGCGATCGTGGCGCGCGACAACGCGGCTCCCACCGTCCCCACCCAACACCAGGAGCTCGTGGCCTGGGTCGACGAGATCGCAGCAATCACGCAGCCGGACAGCGTCGTCTGGTGTGACGGTTCCGAGGCCGAGTACGAGCGTCTGTGTGAGGAGCTCGTCGCCAGGGGCACGTTCAAGAAGCTCGACCCGATCAAGCGCCCGAACTCCTACTACGCCGCCTCGGACCCGACCGACGTGGCGCGCGTCGAGGACCGCACCTTCATCTGCTCCGAGAAGGAGGAGGACGCGGGCCCGACGAACCACTGGAAGGCCCCCGCGGAGATGAAGGAGATCTTCGCCGGCGAGAAGGGCATCTTCCGCGGCTCGATGAAGGGCCGCACGATGTACGTTGTGCCCTTCTGCATGGGCCCGCTCGGCTCGGACCTGTCCGCGATCGGCGTCGAGATCACCGACTCCGCCTACGTCGCGGTCTCCATGCGCACCATGACCCGCATGGGACAGCCCGTCCTCGACGAGCTCGGCTCCGACGGCTTCTTCGTCAAGGCCGTCCACACGCTGGGCGCGCCGCTCGCCGAGGGCGAGGCCGACGTGCCGTGGCCCTGCAACTCCACCAAGTACATCTCGCACTTCCCCGAGACCCGTGAGATCTGGTCGTACGGCTCGGGCTACGGCGGCAACGCCCTGCTCGGCAAGAAGTGCTACGCCCTGCGCATCGCGTCCGTCATGGCCCGCGACGAGGGCTGGCTGGCCGAGCACATGCTGATCCTCAAGCTGACCCCGCCGCAGGGCGAGTCGAAGTACGTCGCCGCCGCCTTCCCGTCCGCCTGCGGCAAGACCAACCTCGCCATGCTGGAGCCCACGATCTCCGGCTGGACGGTCGAGACCATCGGCGACGACATCGCCTGGATGCGCTTCGGCGAGGACGGCCGTCTGTACGCGATCAACCCCGAGGCCGGCTTCTTCGGCGTCGCGCCCGGCACCGGCGAGCACACCAACGCCAACGCCATGAAGACCCTGTGGGGCAACGCGGTCTTCACGAACGTCGCGCTGACCGACGACAACGACATCTGGTGGGAGGGCATGACGGAGGAGACTCCCGCCCACCTCACCGACTGGAAGGGCAACGACTGGACGCCGGAGTCCGAGACCCCGGCCGCCCACCCCAACGCCCGCTTCACCGTCCCGGCCGCGCAGTGCCCGATCGCCGCCCCCGAGTGGGAGGACCCGAAGGGCGTGCCGATCTCGGCGATCCTCTTCGGCGGCCGTCGCGCCTCCGCCGTCCCGCTGGTGACCGAGTCCTTCGACTGGCAGCACGGCGTCTTCCTCGGCGCGAACGTCGCCTCCGAGAAGACGGCCGCGGCCGAGGGCAAGGTCGGCGAGCTGCGCCGCGACCCGTTCGCGATGCTGCCGTTCTGCGGCTACAACATGGGCGACTACATGGCCCACTGGATCAAGGTCGGCCGGACCGCCACCGAGCAAGGTGACGCGGCGAAGCTGCCGAAGATCTACTACGTGAACTGGTTCCGCAAGAACGACGCGGGCAAGTTCGTGTGGCCGGGCTTCGGCGAGAACAGCCGCGTCCTGAAGTGGATCGTGGAGCGCCTGGAGGGCAAGGCCGAGGGCGTCGAGACCCCCATCGGCATCCTGCCGACGCGCGAGGCGCTCGACACGGACGGGCTCGAGATGGCCGACGAGGACCTCGACTTCCTGCTCAAGGTCGACAAGGAGGTCTGGCGCGAGGAGGCGGCGCTGGTCCCCGAGCACCTCAACACCTTCGGCGACCACACGCCCAAGGAGCTGTGGGACGAGTACCGGGCGCTGGTGTCCCGCCTCGGCTAGGCGCAGACCGCCGGCTCGCTGACACGAGGAGCCGTCGCGGCGGGCTGTCGACATCCGCCCTGACCTGTGGGGTCCTACTCGGCCCGCCGCGTCCCGGCCCCCGGAGCCCCCTCACGGCTCCGGGGGCCGGACCCTTTCCGGGACCTTCCGGACCCTTTCCGGGGCGTTGTCAGTGGCGACCCGTATCGTGCGAGCAATGGTTCGTCGAAGGGCAGGAGAGCTGAGATGAGCACGGTGACCAAGGGCATGCGCGGCGGCGACGACCCGATCTGGGACTAGCGGGGAGGGGGCGGCGGCGGGGGTGACATGCCCTGTGCGGGCTGCCCGCGGGGCTCCGCCCCGGACCCCGCGCCTCAAACGCCGGCGGGGCTGGGATCGCCTCAATCGCCGGCGGGGCTGAATGTGCGCGCCCACGGCCGAAGGCCGTACGGGGTTCGAAGAGACCGCCGCGCTGAGCAAGGTGGCGCCCGGTCCACAGCCTTCGCGGCCGTGGACCGGGGCCGTCAGTGGGCGCCTACCGCGCCGATCGCGTCGACCAGCCGCAGTTCGGCCAGCGCGGCGGTGTGCGCGTCCATCCGTTCGGCGGAGAGGATCGCGGCGGCGGTGTCGGCGCGGGACGCGGCGACGACGAGGGCGCGGCCGGCGAGCGCGTGCGCGCGGTGGTGCAGGGCGGCGGGGTCCGCGCCGCTGTGGCCGGCGTGGCGGGCGGGCGGCGCGCCGCGGAGCCTGGCGACCTGGCCCGCGATCTGCTCGGCCGCCTCGTCGAGCCCGAGCTCGTCGGTGACGGCGAGCAGCGCGGAGAGATGACCGGCGAGCTGGATGTCCAGCTCCTCCTCGCGGCTGCGGTGGGGGTAGCGCGCGTCGTCGGCCACCGCGTGCACGGACTTGGTGCGGATCGGCTCGTACATGAGGGTGGCCTCCTGCTCAGTGACAGGAGACCATCCTAGCTTAGATCCTGTCTAAAGTTGAGTCGGGTTGGATTCCCGGCGTGGCTGCTCAGTGCTGGCTGTAGCCGTCGAGGAAGGTCCCGATCCGGGTCACCGCGTCCGCGAGGTCCTTGGCCGCCGGGAGCGTCACGATCCGGAAGTGGTCGGGTTCGGGCCAGTTGAAGCCCGTGCCCTGCACCACCATGATCTTCTCGGCCCGCAGCAGGTCCAGCACCATCTGCCGGTCGTCCTTGACCTTGTAGACCTTGGGGTCCAGGCGCGGGAAGAGGTAGAGCGCGCCCTTCGGCTTCACGCAGGTCACGCCGGGGATCTGGGTGAGCAGGTCGTACGCGATGTCCCGCTGCTCCA